>JBMOFX010000018.1:0-20314 GCA_049318665.1 Ilumatobacteraceae bacterium
ACCTGCGACCTTCGGGTTATGAGCCCGACGAGCTACCGAGCTGCTCCACCCCGCGGCGTGGACTGGGCATGGTACCGGCGCCGCAGCGACCAACGCAACCGCGACGGGCAACGCGGGTCAGGCGGGGGCGAGTTTGGCGAAGGCGGTGAGGTCGCGGGCGGTGTCGTGAGAGATGTCGGGGCACACCAGCGGGAAGATCTCGGTGCCGTGCATCGTGCCCATCATCTGACGGCAGCGGGCGGCCACGCCGGCGTTCACGAGCAGTCGGTAGAACTCGATGCCTTCATCGCGCAGCGGGTCGCACTCGTTCACGTTGATCACCGTGCGCGGCAGGCCGGCGACCTCGTCCGCCGTCGCGAACCTCGGCCACGCGAGCGGGTTGCGTGCCTCGAACGCCTCGATGCCGTACGCGTGGCGGCCGCGATTGCTGTGGAGGTCGAGCAGGATGCCGTTGTTCTCGACGGCCGACGGGTGCTCGGGCAGCGGCCACTCGCCGGCGATATACGGGCACAGCGCGTAGAGGCCGGTGATCAACCCGATGTCGCCATCGCGCAGCAGCTGGAGGCCGGTGGCGAGGGTGAGGTTGCCGCCGCCGCTCTCTCCGGCCACCACGATTCGGGTGGGGTCGATGTGCAGCGAGGCGGCATGTTCGTGCACCCACTTCAGGCCCGACACGCAGTCGTTCAGGCCAGCGGGGAACGGGGCCACCTCGGGCACTGACGACGGTGAGAGCGCGTTGCGGAAGTCGACCATCGCGACGGCGACACCGTAGTGAGCAAGGATCTTTCCCCACGCCCGATAGTTCCCGTCGTAGCACGACAGCGACTGCATGCCGCCGCCGTGGATGTAGTACACGCACGGCAACACCTCGTCGCCGTCGGGTCGGATGTATTGGATGTTGATCGTGTTGCCATCGGGCTGCGACACCACGTGATGTGTGGTGACGGTGAGACCGACCGATGACACCACGGCCTCGGTGTCACATACCTCCATCATCGCCCGGTAGTTCGTGATCGAGGCCATGGCCTCGGGGTCGGCGGCTTCGGCGAGCAGTTCGTCCCGACTGGTGACGTCGAGCGATGCGAACACCGGCAAGCCCGACAGCAGCCCCCGGATACGAGGATCGAGACGAGGGTCATTGGCGGGCGTGTGTGACATGGCGCGAGTCTCGCCATCGACCACCTGAGTCAACGAGCCGGGCGGTCGACACCACTCGGTGCCGTGACCCGCAGTGCGGTGACCACACCGACGAGCAGCAGCGCGCCAACCAGCGTCGCGAGCAATCGGCGCTCACCGAGGACCAGCGCGTTAGAGGTTGATCCGCTCACGAGTACCACTGCGGTCGTGATGAGCGCTGCAGCGACCCAGTACCGATCGTCGGAGACCGTCATCGAGATCGCGATCAGCACCAGCGCCAGGACCACCACCACCGAAGGCGGCACCACCATCGAGATCGGCACGACGATGGCGAGGCCGACCACCGTGCCCACCACACGTTGTGCGACCTTGCGGCGACCCGCCGCCTCGTCCACCAACACGAACTGGACCAACAGCAGGAACAGCAGCGGCACCCAGTACGGCTGCTCCCACCCGGTCGCCAGGCCCGCGGCCGACGCAGCGCCGAGGGAGAGCGCGCCGAGCGCGATGCCGAGCATCGGACGGGCTCCCTCGATCGGTGGGTGATCCGATTCGAGTGCCGCCCCTTTGCGGAACGCGAGGAGAACACCGAACAACGCGCCGATCGCGAGGAAGGCAGCGAACACTGCGGCGTCGAGCCAACCGTCGATGTCGGGGACCACGCAGGCGATGATCGCCACCTGCACCATCGCGACCCCGTGCCCCCGGCCCGACATCACGCCGATCGAAGCACCGAGCGCGCCGAACACCACCACCCACCACCACGTGCCGTTCGTGAGACCGGACAGCGCCGCAGCCGGCACGAGCACGACCAGGAAGCGGAACCCGATGCGCCGACCTTCCCCGAGCACGATGAGCAGGCCACCGATGAGCCCCAGCGGGAACGCGTGCGCGGCGAGCGATCCGGCTACGACCCCGACGATCAGCGCAGGGAGCACCACGATCACTGCGAGCATGACGACGACACGCATCACCTGAGCAGGCCGGTTCGACGATCTGCTCGCAGCGACAGGCGTGTCCATGCGGCGGCGAGTGTACGACGCGGCAGGTACCGACCTTCCACCATCTCGCACGGGGCAGGGGGTACCTTTGACCGCACACCCTCCACATCACGCGGGACGCTCCACCCATGGGAATCTTCAAGAAGAAGCAGCCAGCGGACGCGGTCGACCTCGTGCTCATGCGTAGCGAACTCGACGAGTTGCGCGAACGGCTCACGGCAGCGGAGCAGGCCAAGGCGTCACTCGAAGATCGCCTCAGTTCGCTCGCTGCCACCACCATGGTGCTCTCGTCCGCCACCAAGAACGACACGGCCGAAATCGTCGACCAGATCGAGAGCATCCAACGCCGCATCGGCGAGTCGCAGGCGGTCGGGTCGAAGGTCGATGAACTGCATCGGCGCGTGGTCGACGTCGAGCAGCGCTCGACCACGCTGGCGCCGCCATCGCAAGTGGAGGCTCGTCTGGCCGTGCTCGATGCTCGCCTCAACGAAGTCGCCGAGTTGGCGTCGGCACCGGTCGCCCCCGACGAGGCGCTCGCAGCTCGACTCGAACACCTCGCCGTTGCCGCCGCGTCGCTGTCATCGCTCGAGGGGCGCCTTGCCCAACTCGATGAGGGGCTGTCATCGGTGACCGGCCAGGTGGATGGCCGCTTCCACGAGCTCAACGCAACGCTCGAAGAACGACTCGCTGCACTCAACGCTCGCGTCGATGGATCGGACGCAGAGGCGCGTGCCACCCGCGCACACAGTGCGTCGCTCGACGAACGCATCGCCGAGCAGGCCGTGTGGGCAACGCGCCTGATCGACATCGACGAACGGCTCGCTGGCCTGCAACAGCACCTCGACGACCTCGGTGCGCGCAGCGCGAGCACCGACGAACTCGACGCCGTGCGGGTGCAGATCGACGAGTTGGCAACGGCTGCAGCGACCGTGACCGGACCACCGGCGTTCGACTCCACCGAGATCGACCGGCGCGTCGGCGAACTCGCCGAACGCGTCGCGCTCACTGCCGAAGAAACCCGAGCCGCCCGCGAGCGCGCCGACGCGCTCGAAGCTCGCCTCGATGCACCCGCCACCGACGTCGGTGCCTCCGATCTACTCGAGACCGTCAGCGAGCTCCGCGCCAGCGTTGCCGGCCGCTTCGACGAGATCACTGCGCGACTGACCACCGTCGAGGACGACGCAGCGGCCAACCGCAACCACACAGCAAAGGTCGAGGACCAGCTCGAGCGTCGCCTCACCGAGCAGGCCCAGCGGCTCGCCGAGGTGGCCGCCGTGCCCGACACGACGTCACTGCGCGACGAGCTGGTCGCGTTCTCCACCCGCCTCGACTCGAACGAACTCGACGCGCAGACGGCCCGCGCTCAAGCGGCAGCGCTCGACGACCGTCTCGAGAGCGTGAGCACGCAGCTCACCAATCAACTCGCCGAGATCGGCCGAGAGATCGACTCGCTGGCCAGCCGCGATGTCACCGGCGGGCGCGCCGCCGACGAATCCGCCGTGGTCGACCTGCGCACCAGCCAGGTGCGACTCGCGAGCGAGCAGGCCCGGTACGAGATCGCGTTCCGCGAGGACCTCGCTGCGTTGGCCGAACAGGTTCGCCAGCTCCGCGGCCGAAACTGATCAGCCCGCTGGTGCAGTGAGCTGCTCGAGCGCTTGCTCCACCAGCGCCCGTGCCTGCTTGGTGAGCTCGTCGTACTTCGCGAAGTCTGGCAACGCCTCGTCGGCCTGCCGGAACAACTCGTCGGCCTGCGCAAGCAACTCGGCGGGCGTCGAGGTGCCGGTACCCGTACCAGGATCGGTACCAGGATCGGTGCCGGTGCCGCCGTTGTCGTCGGTGACCTGGCCGAGCACATCGCCGACATCGGTTCGGAAACCGGGGAAGATCTTGGCGAGCGCCACCTGCAGGTTCGTGCCAAAGGCCGCAGCGCCCTTGTAGGACACCAGCACGTATTGGAACGTCGCCTGCGGCGCCGCCTCGGATCGCACGTACAGCGGCCTGATGTACAGCAGCCCGTCGGCCAACGGCACGAGTTGCAGGTCGCCGTACAAGACCTGGGAGTTGCCTTGGTCGAGCAACGTGATCTGGGCCGAGATGGAGCTCTCGCTCTCGATCGTGGCCGCCACGGTCGACGGGCCGTCGACCGTCCCCTGCACGACGAACGCGCTCAGTTTGCCGTAGGTCTCGGGGTCGCTACTCGCCAGCATGTAGGCCTGCAGCTCGGTACGGCTGTCGTCCGGGCTGAACGGCACGAACGGCCGGATCATCTGGAACGACGCCTTCGTCGCACCGGGCTGCCGGAACATCGAGTAGTACGGCACGAATCGAGCACTCGAATTGCCTTGCGCGAAGTCGCTGTTGTTGACCGCAACAGTGTTGGCGGTGTCGGTCGACGAGGCCGTGCGCGGCACAACCGACGGGCCTTGTGCCACCGACCATGCACCGTTGCGGTCGAAGAAGTCACTCGCGTCGAGGCGGTACTTCGAATACGCGTCGGTCTGGAGGCGGAAGATGTCCTCCGGATACCGGAGGTGATCGGCGAGACCGGCCGGCATCGTGGCACGGGGTGCGAACAGGTTCGGGAACGCCGACTGCCACGCCTGCAGAATCGGGTCCTGCTCGTCGACCACGAAGAAGCTCATCGCGCCGCTGTACGCGTCGACGACGATCTTCACGCTGTTGCGGATGTAGTTGAACGGGACGTTGAGCCCACTCCCCGCCGAGAGCTGCTCGAGGTTTGCATCCTGCGCGTAGGGATACCGACTGGACGTGGTGTAGGCGTCGACCACCCACAGCACACGGCCATCGAGCGCGACCGGATACGGATCGCCGTCGATGCTGAGGAACGGTGCCACCTTCTGGACGCGGTCGCGAATGCCCCGAAGCCAGAGGATGCGAGAGCTGTTGTCGACCGCACTCGAGCCGATGAGGTTGTAGTCGAGGAAGTCGAGCGCGAACGCCATGCGGCGGAACACCGAGTTCAACGCCACGCCACCGTTGCCCTCGTACGGCGCTGCAGTTGTCTGACCGGGGCAGCTGTCTTCGCGCACGGTGGTGTTGACGATCGCGTAACCGTCGAGCACCTCGCTGAAGTACAGCTCGGGTCGGGACAGCTCGACCTCGCGATAGTCGGGACGCCCGCTGCTCGTGACCCGGTTGGCCGGCGCCATCACCATGCCGCAACCGTGCGTGGAGATGAGGTGACGGCCCTGCCAACCCTTGTTGCCGATCGTGGAGAGATCGAGCTCACGCGCAGCGACCACCACCTGTTCCTGTTGACCGTCGAGCTCGTAGCGATCGACGTCGAGGTCATTGATGCTGAGCCCGGAACGCAAGCCCTGGTCGCGTCGGAAGCGATCGACCATCGCGCCGGGATTGATGTAGCGCACGTTGGTGAGCGGCTCGGAGTCGGCCTCCACGCGCGTCGAGTTGAGTGTGCCGAAGCTCGTCGCCTCCTCGGCAACCGAGCCGATGTTCATCGCCTGACGCGTCGCTTGGATGTTGCGGTCGATGTAGACCGCTTCGCGATCCTTCTGGTTCGGCTTCACGACGAGCGCCTGCACCGCAGCGGGGTAGATCACACCGCCGAGGATCGCCACGACGACCCACAGGCCCGACGCAACGAGCGGCAGTCGCCACGACCCGCTCCGGACGCTGTAGAGGAACAGGCCTGCGACGAGGAGTGCGATGAGAGCGAGCAAGACCACTGCTGGCAGCTGCGCATTCACGACCGAATAGGTGGCACCCTGCACGAGACCGCGCCGCTCAGTTGTCAGCTCGAAACGCGTCACCCAGTAGTCGGCAGCCTTGAGCACTGCGAGCAACGCGAGCAACACCGCCATGTGCGCCTTGGTCGCCTTGCGCACCTTGGGACGAGGCGGCTGGAACACGACACCGCCGTTGAGGACGTGCGTGAGCAGCGAGAGCAGCAGGATGAAGATCAGCGCCGCGTAGATCCAGTCGAGCGCGAACGTGATGAACGGCAAACGGAAGACGTAGAAGCCGATGTCCTTGCCGAACTCTGCATCGTTCACTCCGAACGACTTGCTGTTCCGGAACAGCATCCACTGCTGCCACTGGGCCGTGGCGGGCAGCGCGAACAGCACGCCGAACATCACGGCGATGCCAATGCGGATCAGCCGCATCCGTTGGCCGAACAGCTCGTGGAATCGCTCGACGACCGGGTGCATGTTGGCCGAGAAGCTCACCGGCGCCAAGCGGTCGGCGATGATCAGGTTGACCACCGCGATCGCAATGAAAATCAGCGCGAAGAGAACGAACAGGAACAACTGGCTACCGAGCACACCCCAGAACACGTCGCCGCGACCGACACTCGTGTGCCAGACGTAGTCGACGTAGAAGCCCGCCAGAAAGCGCGCTGACATGAGCAACACCGCCACGACTGTGGCAACACCGATGATGACCTTCCGACCACGATCTCCCGCGCTGGACGTGCGCGAGTCGCGCGGTGGCAGGTCTGAGGGTGTGCGCATACCCCGCGGAGGTTACCCCCCACCCCTCGGCGACGCAGATCGGGCGCTGTGCCGTCAGTCGGCTGGCAGGATCATGCAACGACAACCAGCGTGCGCAGGCGCGCACACGTGGTCGGTCGGGAACACCTCGCCGGCGCACACCGCGCCGCCGAGCGCGTTGTCTTCCGCGTCGGCGCACTCGGGCCCGGCCGGGTCGACCACCCAGCGGATCGGCGTCTCGGGAGCCACACCAGCCAGCGCACCGCGACCGAACGCCGTTCGTGCGATGTCGTCGATGTGCTCGTCGATGTGCTGCGTCTTCCACTCGCGGTAGACGATGCGCACCAGCGTCGACAGCTCGGCGTTGTCACCGTCGGCGTGTGCGACGGCGCGGGCAATGCGCTGACGCAATGGCGTGACGATCTCGGTGAGCAGCACCGCACCAGCGGCGTCGGCGGCGTGCTGCTTCTTCACGCTTGCCGTGGCGCCCTTCGCGGTAGCACCAACCGACACGGCACCGGCAACGGCCGCAGCCGTGAGCTCGGCCGCGATCGCCGAGGTGTAGCGAGCACCCTGCTCGGCGTCGGTGGCCAACAACTGCTCGACCGACGTGACGGGGTCCTTGCCGCGCAGTACGTGCAACACGTCGTTCTGCTCGTCGGCAAGCGCCCGCTTCACCTTCCGGCCGGCGGCAATGATCAGCGGGGTCAGCGCCTCGTCGCGGCGTGCGAACGGCGTGTCGGCCACCACCTGGGTGTCGGCCGGCGCATCGGGCGTTCGGTTGAAGACCGAATCATCGATCGGCTCAGCGGGTTCATCGAGTTCGACGGTCGGCTCAGCCGCCTCGATCACCTCGATCACCGCGACCGCGGCGGTGGCCCGCTCGACCACCGTCTCGGCGCGAGACGCGCGCAAGCGAGCGAACAGATCGTCAGCCGATGTCTTGCTGGCCGCGATTTCAGGTTCCGGCTCGGTCTCAGGCTCGGTCTCGGTCTCGGTCTCGGTCGGGAACAGCGCGACGACGTTCTCGAGATGGTCGAGCGTCGACGCCTCGACCTCGACTTCGACCGCGGGCTCGACTTCGACTTCGACCTCGACGTCGGGCTCGACCGCGGGCTCCGCGACCGCAACGTCGAACTCGGGCGCCCCGGCGTCGGCGGACCCGGGGCGGCCCTTGTTCGGCACCATCACCGGCACGGGACCGGTGACAGGCGAAAGATCAACGTACTCGTCGGGCTCGCCGAGCGGCGTCAGCTCCGACATCACGTCCATCGACACGAGCCGAGCGCGCTCGAACGCCTGCAGCAGGCGATCACGGCCGTGCACGAGTTGCTCGATCTGCTCACGAGCGGCTTCGCGACGGCGGGCGAGCTCACCGAGGACGCGCTCGCGATAGGCGCGTGCCTCGTTGACCATGTCGCGGCCGTGTTGCTTGGCCATCTCCAGTTCGGCCTCGGCATCGGTGGCCGCATCCTGGCGACGTCGCGACGATTCGATCTCGGCCTCTTGGCGAAGGCGCTGGGCCTCCTCGTTCGCATCACGCAACAGACGCGCGGCGCCATCCTCGGCGCGAACTTTGATCTGCGACCCTGCTTCGCGAGCCGTCTGCAGGATCCGTGCCGCCTCCTCGCCGAGCATCTTCGTGACGAGGTCGTCGTCGAGCGCCACCGACGACGGTGACGCACTGCGCTGAGCGGTGCGCAACTCGCGCTCGAGGAACCGCTCGCGCTCTTGAAGCCGGGCAAGTTCGGCGGCGACCATCCGCAGGAACTCTCGGACCTCGGCCGGTTCGAAGCCCTTGCGAGCCGTGCTGAACGTCGCCGACGAGACCGCACTCGGCGACGATGGGTCGGGACGCGAGAACGAGATGGCCATTGCGCCGAATCGTAGGTCTCACATTGCGCCGAGTGGTGGCAATGCACGCGCGGTCCGCGCGGTGGCGCGCTCGATCAGGTGCCGGCGGTGAAGGTGGTGCCGGGGGTGCCGAGCTCGAGGCCGTTGCCGCCGAGCTCGGCCAAGGCGGCGAGCGCCTCGTCCAAGGTCTTCACCGGGATGATCTTCAGGTCGCTGCCGGCCACCTTGCGAGCATCGGCGATGTTCTGTTCGCCCTGCGCGAACGGGACGATGAACACCTTGGCGCCGGCCTGCTTCACCGCCGAGGCCTTCTGCACCAGCCCACCGATCGCACCGACGTTGGCATTCGAGTCGATCGTCCCGGTGACCGCCACTGCTGCGCCGCCGGTGAGCTCACCCGGGGTCAACTCGTCGAGCAGCGTGAGCGTGAACGCGAGACCGGCCGACGGTCCGCCGATCGCACCGCTGTTGATCGTCACGTCGAACGGCAACTCAGCCTGCGCGGTGTCGACCGGCACGAAGCCGATCAACGGGCGCGTGGGATCGTCGGGATCACCAATCAGCTCAATGCTGCCCGACTGCTCACCGCTGCCCGGACGATCGAAGCGAATCTCGATCATGTCGCCGGGCTGGTGGCGCTTCAGGATTGGCGACAGATCATCGAGCGTCTTCAATTCGACCCCGTCGACCTCGATCAACTTGTCGCCCGGATCGAGCAGGTCGTCACTCGGCGCCCAGTCGAGGCACTCGGTTTCTGCTTCGTTCGCCTCCAGACACAGCAACTGGGCCACGATCACGTCGCCGGGCACCATTTCCACCGGGAAGCCGAGCTTCTTTAGTGCGACGTACTGCGCGGTCTCCTTGGCCGTCCGCATCATCTGCACCCCGATCTGACGCTGCTGCGCGGGGGTCTGTCGGCCGAACTTGTCTTCCCTGCTGAGCGGGTCGATCTCGAACTGCTCCCGGCCGGCAAACGCATCGAGCAGGGTGAGCGGAGGCTCGCGTACGGTCACGAACAGCAGGGAGCCGTCCGACGGGTAGCGCGGCACAGCATCGAACGAGATGCGGTCTTCGACGGGCTCGGCGCTCGATGGAACCCGCGCGTACGGCGCCGGTTGCGGTGTGCACTCGTCGTTGGTCGCGGCGCACGTGGTCTCGGCCACGAGTGACGCGGGCAGCACGCTGGCAACGAGCACCACGACGAGCGCGACCGCGCTGACGACGACGAGCGGGATGGCCCACCACCGATGTCGGGGGTCGGGCGGCGAGACGCCGGGCGGAGGCGTGGGTACGATCTCGGATTGCGTGTCGATGTCTGAACTCACCACAGCCTCTGCCTGGATTGCCGGCCTCGCCATCATTGCGATGATCGCCGCCGGTTGGCGCAAGCCTGCCAGAGCGGCGGCAGTTCTCACACGCGAGGGGCGAAGGTCACGCACTCGTGCCGTTCCGCTCACCGAAGTGCAGACCAACCTCTACCGGCGCACACCGGTGTGGCGGAAGCTGTGGGCGGCCATGATGGCGAGCACCCTCGCCATCGTCATCGGCGCGGTGCTGGCCACGCTCATCGCGTTCGCGCTCGGATGGTCGGTCATCACGCTCACGGACCTCCTCCGTCGATGACCGACGCGGGCTCCATGCGAGCTCGTTGGCGCGACCTGGTGGAGGCGGGCCACCGCGGTGACGTCGACACGGCTCGGACCGCGTTGACCGACCCCGACCCGGCGGCGCGTGAACTCGCGCTCGGCGCGCTCGAACGGTGCGGTGACCTGTCGAACGACGAGTTGATCGCGGTGTTCGCCGACGGTGCCCCGGCGGTTCGGCGGCGCGCAGCCGAGCTCGCCGCGAAGCGACCCGGGCTCGATCTGCTGCCGCTGCTCGACGACGCCGACACGATGGTGGTCGAGCACGCCGCGTGGGCGTGCGGCGAGCAGGAGGCGGTGTCGGACGCCGTGCTCACCCGGCTGATCGAGCTCGCCGGCACAGCTGACGTTGCACTCGTTCGAGAGGCTGCGGTTGCCTCACTCGGAGCGATCGGCGATGAGCGTGGGCTCGCCGCGATCCTGCACGGATGCGCCGACGTCCCCGCCGTTCGACGCCGAGCGGTCCTCGCGCTCGCGCCATTCGACGGGGACGACGTCGACGCGGCAATCCAGCGAGCACTCGACGATCGCGACTGGCAGGTGCGCCAAGCCGCGGAAGACCTCGTTCGCGCGCTCGGCGACTGAGCGAACTCAGCGAACGGCGAGGTCGGCGACCACGCGCTCGACAGCGCCACGGAGGTGACCGTCGAGTGCGGCGACCGCTGCCGGGTCGATGTCGTCGGCGAACGACAGCCGCTCGATGTCGGCTGCCGGCGCAGCCTCGGCCAGCCACACCGCATGCAGCATGAACGGCAGCTTCTCGTTGGCCGGCCCACGCAGCGTTGCAATCGGCCCGGTACCGACGTTCGCGGCATCGAACAGGTCGATGCGCGCGCCGTCGTCGCCGAGGACGGGCACGACCACCCAACCGTCGCCGCCACCGGGCACCCCACCGCGACGGGGCACGAAGATCGGTGACGACGGGAAGTCGCCTTCCGACGGGTACTCCCAACGCGCGTGCACGTCGAGCCCACCCCGGCGATAGGTGATGAGGCTGGCGCGCTGATCGGGTCCGGCGACCGCCGCCGGGTCGATCCGCTCGCGATAGACGTCGAGCACGCGCTGTGCGAGCGCACCGGGCCGACGGCCTTGGAACACGACGTGGTGGTGGCTCGGAGCACGTCGACCGGCGAGGCTCCAATCCATCGCCGACAACTGCAGGTTCCACGACCAGTCGTCGCGGCGCGAGGCCAGACGCTCGCCACGCTCGACGCCGGGACGGAACACGACTTCGCTGATCGTCTGCGACGACATCGCCATCTGGTACATCCCGATGTAGGCGGGGTTGATCGGCTGGCCGTGCGCGTCGACGTCGTCCGGCAGGAGTCGATAGCCGAGGTCGGTGAGGTCCATGTGTTCGAACAGCACACGGATGCCGTCGCTGTCGTCCCAGTCGGCGTAGTAGTGGCCGGTGGTTGGGCCGAAGACGGCCCGCTCGAAGGGCACGTCGCCTCCGGATGGCGTGGCCTCGAGCACGTCCTTGCGCACGAAGTAGACGGGCACCTCGGTGTCGATCTGCACCGTCCGCACCCCGCCCATGATCTCGCCCATGTCGGCTTTGAAGTTGCCCGAGTCGGCGAGCACGAGCCAGTTCGCGGTCTGGCTGATCGTGTGCATGCTGCCCTGCACGCTGGCGCCGGGAAGCCGCCAGCTGCGGACCTCGGTGCCGTCACCTTCGTAGCGGACCACCATCGGTTCGAGACCGTGCGCGCCGAGTGACAGCTTCACCGTCCAGAGGCAGTCGCGCTCAGGGTCGGCGACGGGGTGGGCCGTGCTGAACACCTGCGGCATGAGGAGCTCCGAGCGACGGAACGAGTCGCCGCCCCACGAGCGAGCGCTGCCCACTTCACCCAGGAACCCGAGCGTGGTGGGGTCGATCTCGACCGGGCGACCGACGTCCCACGTGGCGAACATCCGACCCTTCCACGGCAGCGGCGCCGTGTTGACCATGTTCGCGTGCCCGAACGGCGACTCGAGGCCCAGCAGCGCACCGCGGAACGCCTCAGGCACAAGGTCGTGGATCCGCTGGATGGGCGTGTCGATCGTGCGGACGCGGAGCGCGAACCGATCGGGCGCCGCGCCCCACCGACCCGGCTCCATCGAGATCCGCACCATCGCGCCGAACCCGAACAGTTGGTACGCGAGGCGAGCGTCGATGACGGGAGCGCTGATGAACATCTCCCCGTGCATGTCGGCCGGCCACTCCCCCGCGCTCACACGAAGGTCGAGATCCGACCACGTCGCGGACAGGAGCGATTCAGGCAGTGGCATGCCGCGAATCGTACGACACCACCGAAGTGTCGCCGGACGTCGTGACGCTCACGACCACACGCGACACTTCGCGGGTCAGAAGTCGTAGCGGTAGACGTTGGTCTCGCGAGTGGTGAAGCCGATCCGTTGGTACAGCCGGTTCGCGGCCTCGCGCGAGGGGCGACTGGTGAGGCTGACACCCTTGACGCCGCGACGACGCGCTTCGTCGAGCGCCGCGCGATTGAGCAACTCACCGACCCCGTGGCCACGAGCGGCTTCGTCGACCACGACGTCTTCGATCCACGCCTTGAGTCCCGTCGGAATGCGATAGAGCACGAGCGTGAGGCTGCCGACGATCGCGCCGTCGAGTCGCGCGATGAACACGACCGAACCGGGATCGGCCACGAGGAGTGCAAGCTGGTCGGCGTCCGGCGGCGGCGACGACGACAACTGCGGCAACAGGCGCACGAATGCCTGGCGCAACTCGTTGGTCGGCTCGGTCGCGATCTGGATGTCCACGGTCACCTGGGCGACGCTATCCGTCTACGGTTTCGTCCATGGATCAACACACCCTCTCCGCGCGGGCACGTCGACTCGGATCGCTCCTCGAGCCGATCACCGGCCAGGTCTACTTCTCGCCGGAATGCCACGCGGGGTATGCAGCCCTCGGGTTCGACGACAGCCGGGCCCAAGCCGCAGGCGTCGCGCTCCCCGACGGCCCCGCCTACTTCACCAGCCGCGGCTCGGTGATGGGACAGGTGTCCGGCCAGGTGGTCGCTGCGGCGTTCGCGGTGTTCAACCCGGAGGTGGTGGTACCCGCCGTCGAACTCGGGTGGAGCCGAACCGATGCCGCCACGATCTGCGCTGCGCGCGATGCCGGCGCGATCGCACAGTTGCGACGCATCCTCGGCGACGAGCCCGATGGCGTGCATCGCGTGAACGAGATCCTCACGCGCGCAGTCGCCCCGTTGCGGCCGGAGGGTCGCCCACTGTTCGCCGGTCTGTCGGGGTTGCCGATGCCCGACTCGGTGCTCGGCGCCGTGTGGCGACGGGGCGACATGCTGCGCGAGTTCCGCGGCGACTCGCACACCGCGGCGTGGATCAGCGCCGGGTTCGACGCCACCGAGATCGGGCTGCTCTCCGAGCTGTACTGGGGCCTGCCGATGCGCAGCTACAGCCGCACCCGTGCATGGACCGACGCCCAGTTCGACGCAGCGCACCAACGGCTGGTTGCCGCCGGGTTGGTGGACGACGTCGGCTTCACCGAAGCGGGCCGATCGGCACGCGAGTTCGTCGAGGCCGAGACCGACCTGCAGATGCGACCCGCGATCGACGCGATCGGCGCCGACATCGACGAGTTGTTCGACCTCCTCACTCCGTGGGGCGAGCAAGTTCGCGCCGGCTTCGGCTACCTATCGGCCGGCCCGCACGACCTGGCATCGGCCGCATCAGGTCGCTGAACGGTCCTATAGCCTCAGCGCATGGAGCACGTCCGCTGGCTGGCCCAGCCGAAGCTGCAGCGGCCAACCGTCATCGCCGCCTTCACCGGATGGAACGATGCCGGTGACGCCGCGTCCAACGCGGTCCGGCATCTGATCGAAGCGTGGGGAGCGCAGGCCCTCGCTGAGATCGACCCGGAGGAGTTCACCGACTTCGCCACGGTTCGTCCGCACGTCCGCCTCGCCGACGGCCACACCCGCAGCATCGTCTGGCCCACGGTCGGAGCGTGGAGCGCCTCGACGCCAGGTGGCGATGTGATCCTCGTGCTCGGCCCCGAACCAGCGCTGCGGTGGCGGTTGTTCACCGACCAACTCGTCGGCATCGCCCGCCTCTTCGATGCGGCGCTGGTGTTGACGCTCGGCGCTCTGCTCGCCGACGTGGCGCACACGCGCCCGGTGCAGATCATCGGCACCGCCACCGACAACGACCTCATCGCACGCTTCGATCTGCAGCGCAGCCGCTACGAGGGCCCCACGGGCATCGTTGGCGTGCTCCACGACGCGTGCCAGAAGTCGGAGATCGGATCCGCCTCGCTGTGGGCCGCGGTCCCCGCGTATGCATCGCAACTGCCCTCGCCCAAGGCAAGCCTGTCGCTGATCACCAAGGCATGCGCGATGGTGGGCACGCCCACTCCCGTGGGCCGTCTGCTCGACGAAGCCGACGCGTACGAGTCACGCGTCGACAGCCTCGTGCGTGAAGACGACGACCTCTTCGGCTACGTCTCACGCCTCGAGACCATGGAGTTCGACGAGGACGACGACGACGATGATGACGACGACGAGGACGAGGACGACGACACCGTGGGTGGCGAGCTCGAACTCGACCTCGAGCCGATCGACGCCAACGCGCTCGATAGTGACGAACTGATGGCCGAGGTCGAGCGCTTCCTGCGCGATCAACCCGACAGCTGACTCACTCCTCGGGTGACGAAGCCCGCCAGATGGGGTCGCGCACCGATTCGAAGGCGGTGGCCAAGCGACCACCGTCGATCGCGGTGAACGCCATCGGCCCCCACCATCCCGCCCCGGCAGTCGCTTCCGGCAGCGCATCACGGGAAAACCAGCCGAGCCCGGCGGTTTCGAGCGGATGGCCCTGCAGCGAGCCACCCGTGGCGCGGCAGTGGAACAGCAGCATGTACATGCCGAATCGGGTGAACCCCATGCGCTGGCCATCGACCACCGCGAGCAACTGCACCGGTTCGCACTCGATGCCCGTCTCCTCGAGCACCTCCTTCACGGCCACCTCGGCGGGTGAGTAGCCGACGTCGGCCCACCCGGTGGGATACAGCCAGATCCCGCTATCGGGCCGCTTCACCATCAACACCTCGCCGAGGTCGTTGCCGACGATGGCGCCGACGGCCACCTTCGGGGTGACGTAGCCGGGCACGCCCTCACCGACGGAGTCGAGCCATTCCTGCACGAAGTGGTCTTGCTCGCGCCGGACCTCGAGCGCCTCGTCCGCCGCCACCTTGATGTCGGCGGCAACGTGGAGGATCTCTTCGAACCGCTCTCGCTCGTACAGGCTCTCGGTGAAACCGAGGCCGGTGCGGGCGATCGCGGCGAGGGTCTCACTCCAGCGCACGAGATCACGGGTGAAGTCGGGAGGGGCGACATCGCTCACGCCCCGACCCTAGGGCGTACGGTGCTCGCATGCGACCACAGCGGATCGAACCCGGGCCTGGCCAAGAGAGCGTGTGGGACTACCCGCGCCCACCCGCGCTGGTTCGCACCACCGAGCGAGTCCGCATCGTGCACCGCGGCGTCACCGTCGCCGACACCACCGCGGCATGGCGCGTGCTCGAGACGAGCCAGCCGCCCGCCTACTACCTCCCCCGGATCGACATCGACGACGCACTGCTCACCGCTTCACCGCGGCGCAGCCTGTGCGAGTGGAAGGGGATGGCGAGCTACTGGTCGCTCACGATCGGCGGCCCAGACAACGTGGACTTCGACGTCGACGTGGCATGGAGCTACGAGGAGCCGACGCCCGGCTTCGTCGCGATTACCGGCCACCTCGCGTTCTACGCACAAGCGGTCGACGAGTGCTGGGTGGATGACGAGCGCGTCGTGCCGAACCCGGGGTCGTTCTACGGCGGCTGGATCACGTCGCGTGTGGTCGGCCCGTTCAAGGGCGCCGCCGGCACCCTGCACTGGTGACGCTGCGGCGCCGCGAACCTCAGATGGCGTAGACGAGTTCGTCGACCGGCGTGACCATGCCGGTGTAGAACGCACCGAAATCGCCGTAGAGCGCAGACGCTTCGTCGAAGCGCATCGTGTACACCACGTCCTTGAGGTCGTCGGCATGCACGGCGAACAGGGTGACTCCCCACTCGAAGTCGTCGAGGCCGCTCGAGCCCGTGACGTACTGCGCGATCCGACCGGCGAACGTGCGACCGCTCTTGCCGTGCTCGCTCATCAGATCCTTGCGCTGCTCGAACGGCAGCGTGAACCAGTTCGCGTGTGCCTCGCGCTTCTTGCTCATCGGATAGAAGCACCACGCGCGGTAGTCACCCTCCGGCGGGATCACCGGGTAGAGCCGCGGCCTGGTCATCGCCTCCGGCATCCCCTTCGCGTACTCACTCGACTCGGTGACGCTCACGTAGCTGTCGACCACGTCGAGACCCGCACGCTGCAGACCCGTCTGCAACGCGCGTAGCTCGCGGAGATCTTGGTGGATCGCCATCACCGCACAGTCAGCCTTGTGACCGAGGATCGCCACGGTCACCACCTGGGTGCCGGCGGCTTCGGCCGTCTTCACTGCGGCGACCACGCTCTCCGGTTCGAACGACAGAGTGGTCTTGCAGAACAGGTGCAGGACGCCGAGCCCCTCGCGGGGCGTCACCGGCGTCGATGCTGCGATCGACTGGTGCTCGCTCATGGAGCAAGGTTACGCCTCGTCGATGGAACCCCACCGCGGGTCGTCGGCGATCCGCTCGGGCGCGTACACGTTGAGCCGATGTGCCCGTACGAAGCCCGCGAGACGGAGCTCGGCCCGCCGAGCGGTGAGCACCGCAAGGCTGGTCGGCGCGCTCACGGCGACGAGCGTGGCGAACCCTGCCGCCCATGCCTTCTGCACCAACTCGAAGCTGGCGCGACCGCTCACGAACAGACCGAGCCCGGTGGCGGGCAGGTGGCCGTCGAGGTGCATCCGGCCGATCACCTTGTCGACCGCGTTGTGGCGCCCGACGTCTTCGCGCGTCACGAGGATCGTGCCGTCGGCGGTGAAGGCGGCTGCGGCGTGCACCGCGCCCGTGGTGCTGAACAGGTCTTGCGCGTCGATGACGCGCTCGGGCACGGATGCGAGCACCGACAGCGGGATCGGCTCGGTCGGGGGCAACGGCACCAACCGGTCGCAGAGCTGGTCGATCGCCTCGCTGCCGCACAGCCCACAACTCGACGTGGTGTTGCCGAGGCGCGGCGTGGGCACTGGCGCGCGACCGGCCGTGTCGACGGAGACCACGTTGAACTCGCTGGCCACTGCGCTGCCGTTCGCGCAGTATCGAACGCCCGTCACCGCCGCGCCAGCCAGCAGACCTTCGGTGATGCAGAAGCCGACGGCAAGCTCGTAGTCGTGGCCGGGCGTGCGCATCGTGGTGGACACGAGCGTGCCGTCGAGCTGAATGCTCATCGGCTCTTCGACGATCAACTCATCGGGGTGACGACGCATCCCCGAACCGTCGACTGTCGTGACGAGCAGGGTGTCGCTTCGGCGCCGCGGTGCCATGCGGTGACCGTATCTGCCCGCAGGGGCAGCGCCTCAGGCTGCGATGCGCTCGAGCAGTTCCGAACGGCTGGACGGTCCGAGCGGTGCCTCGGGCTCACGCTGATCGCGGGTCTCCCACGCAGCGAAGATCCGAGCACCGACATCGGCATCGGCAAGGAGGGCGTCGGGCCGGTCGAGCAGGTTGAACGTGCGGAAGAACGCGCGGAGCACGACCGCATCCGACTTCATCGCCGGCAGCAGGCCGTCACGCAGCACGGCACGCATGAACGTGCGCGGGTCGGTGTTGTCGGCATCGGGGTCGGTGCCGGCAAGCAGTGCCTCGGCCACTCGGCGCGCTTCGGCATCCTGGGTGACGGTGCTGCGGTACCACGGCTCGATCTCCGAGCGCAGCGACGCGTCGTACGCGAGCGCGATCTCGCGGGTGTCGTCACCGAATGCGTCGACCGCTTCGGCGAGCAGGTGGGCTCCCCAGAACGCCGTGCTGCAGCCACGCCCGTAGAGGGGATTGGTGCACAGGACCGCATCGCCGACGGCCACGAAGCCGGTGGCGACCGGTTCGCCGTCGGGCACGTAGCTGCGCCACCGGTTGAGCAGGCCCGCCATCACGTGCACGTCGGTGATCGGCTCGGCCCGGCCATCGAGCCATGGGGCGGCTGCGACGAGCTCGCGCGACACGGCGTCGAACACGTCCGGGTCGGTGAGCATGCTGCGCAACTCGTCGTCCTGTGCCGGCGTGGCGAGGGTGACCGAGAACGTCCGGTTGTCGCCGACGAACACGCCGTACTTGAGATAGCCGAGGTCGCCACCGATCGGACCGCCACGTGGCGGGAACTCGGCGCCGTCGCGGAGACGGTAGAACCGCGAGAAGTAGACGATGCCGGTGTCGTTGATCTCCTCGGGAACCTCGGGCGCTCCGATGGCCTCGAGCCACTCGGGAAGCACGCTGCGACGTCCTCCGGACACCACCACGAGGTCGGCGTCGAGGATGGATTCGTCGGCGAGGCGCACGCCGGTGACGTGCGGCCGGCCGGGTTCCGCGTCGGTGACGAGGCCGGTGACCGCCACGCCCGTCCGAATCGTGACGGTCGGCTCGGCGTTGGCTGCACTGCGCAGCACCCACTCGAAGGTCGTCCGGCGACACGCGAGCATCACGAGGTCGTCGTCGCCGGGCTCACGCGCGAAGTCGGTGATGGTCGGGGGCAGGTCGTCACCGAAACGCATCTCGGTCGCGCCGGCATCGAGCAGCGAGGCGAGCAGGTCGGGATAGCGGTCGCGCAACGTGTTGCGCAGACGAGCGAGGAAGGCGTGGCTGTGACGCACCTGTGGGGCGCCACGGCGATCCCATTCGAACGCGAGGTCGGGGCTTTCCGGCATGGGCGTGCTGTCTCGCTCGAGCACGGTGACGCTGTGGCCCTTACGGCCGAGCGCCACGGCGGAGCCAAGCCCGGACACGCCCCCACCTACGACGACGATCTGCATCCCCGCATGGTAGGTGTCGTTCACCTGATGGGGTCCGAGCAGGGACGTGACGCCTGGCGTCACCTCCGGCTGCACGGGCTGGATCAAACGGGCTGCAGGACCAGCGGCTCGACCGGTGCCGGCTCGCCGGGGAGGGCGAGGGTCGACGCCACGAACCCGCGGCGTGCCTCGACCGAGACGAGCGTGGCCCGGTCGTACCAGGCGAGCGGCGACTGTGCATCGGTGAGCGGGTGCCAGAGGATCTGGACGTCGGTGAGGCCAGCGTCGACCAGACGGTCGATGGCCCACACGAAAAACACGGCGAGCGTGTGGTGGTACTGATCACCGAAGCTCGACCGAAGTTCGTCGAGTGCGGCGACGGCGCCCGACTCGCGGACGGTGCGGGTGGTGGTGGCGATGACGTCGACGTGTGACATGACTCCAAGTGAACCGCGACGCCTGGTGCGGACAACTCGGTTCTCGTGGCAGAATCACTGCAATGGCTGCTGAAACGACGGTGCTCGACGTAATCGACAGAGACATCCTCCGAATCTTGCGAGATGACGGACGAATCGGCTGGAGCGAACTCGGCGCCCGCGTCCGACTCTCACCAAACGCCGCTGCAGAACGCGTCCGTCGTCTCGTGCGCACCGGCGTGATCCGCCGATTCGGGGCGGAGGTCGATCAGGCGAAGCTCGGGCGGACGCTCGACGCGATCATCGACGTTCGCGTCTCGAACTCACAGCAGTTCCAGGCCGGGGCGCTGCTCTGCGACGAGGTCACCTGGATGGCGCACGTGACGGGCCGCACCGACTTCCAGCTCCACGTCTCATGCCAGGGCACCGCTGGCCTGAACGCGCTCCTCACCCGATTCCGCGACGACTTCGGTGCCACCGAGACGCTCACGACGGTGGTGCTCGACCACCTCCTCTGACGCGGCGCCGGGTTGCTCGTTAGCAGTCACCGGTCTAGAGTGCTAGCAGTCGCGCACCCAGAGTGCGAACCTCATCACAGGTCCACGACCCAACCCTCAACGCGGAGGAAATCATGTCGAAGATCATCGCATTCGACGACCAGGCTCGTCGTTCACTCGAAGCGGGCATGAACAAGCTCGCCGACGCCGTGCGCGTCACGCTGGGGCCGAAGGGCCGCAACGTCGTGCTGGAGAAGAAGTGGGGTGCACCCACCATCACCAACGACGGCGTGTCCATCGCCAAGGAGATCGATCTCGAGGATCCCTACGAGAAGATCGGTGCCGAGCTCGTCAAGGAAGTCG
>JBMOFX010000019.1:0-20281 GCA_049318665.1 Ilumatobacteraceae bacterium
GCGGCGGCGCAGCCGGGTCGGGCAACGTCGAAGTGCCGATGCAGGGCACGATCGTGAAGATCCTCGTCGAGGTCGGCCAGCAGGTCGAGGTCGGTCAGGCCGTGGTCGTGCTCGAGGCCATGAAGATGGAAAACCAGATCACCGCCGACAAGGCCGGCACGGTCAAGGAGATCAAGGTCGCCGCAGGCGCCACGGTCGGCGCCGGCGACATCGTGGTCGTCATCGCCTGACGTCGCCGCTGAAACCCGGGCCGTGCTCGTCGCATCATCTCGCGCCCTCTCTTGACAGTTCCAGCTTGGAAACCGGGTGCGTAAATGCTCACTGCACTTGCTAATCTGTGCCCTACATTGACAGTCGCAGGTAGGAACACACCATGAACGTTCAACGGCAGATGGCTCGACGGCGCCTCGACGAACGGCTCGCGCTCACCCGCAGCGCCGACCTCACGCCGCCGAAAGCGGGCTGGTTGCGAGCGATCCGTGACGCACTCGGGATGCCCGCACGCCACGTAGCAGAGGAACTGGGAGTCCGAACCAGCGCGGTGTTCGCCATGGAGCAGTCAGAGCAGGCGGGGACCATTCGGCTCGACACGCTGCGTCGCGCCGCCGATGCTCTCGACTGCGACGTCGTCTACGCGCTCGTTCCGCGCTCGAGCCTGGCAGGCACAGTCGAAGTGGCCGCCGCCCGCGCCCTGCGCCGCAGCACCGGCACGGTGCACCGAACGATGGTGCTCGAAGACCAGGGGCTTGACGCCGACGAGCTCGCCGCCCAACAGCGGGTTCTGCTCGACGAGTTGATCGACTCGCGCGATCTGTGGCGGGCCTGACCGAACCGGTCCCCGGGGCGACTCCGCTCGATGAGGAGGACCTCGCGGGTCTGATTCCGACCTGGGTGACAACCCGCGCCGACCTCGACGCAGCCGAAAACGAAGGGATCCAGCGCGCCGCGCTCTGGCTGTTCAACCCTCGGGTGCGGTACGAGGTCGACGACCTGCTGACCGTCACATTCGCCGACCGGCTGCACGTCCGCATGTTCGGCAAGGTGTGGCAGTGGGCTGGCACGCGGCGTCAGCAGGTCACCAACATCGGTGTCGAGCCGCACCAGATCACCACGAAGCTGCGCGACGTCTTCGACGATGCCGCGTACTGGCATGCGCATGCCGATGCTGGCTTCACACCGGTCGAGGTCGCCGCCCGGCTCCATCATCGCCTCGTCGCGGTACACCCCTATCCCAACGGCAATGGCCGCCACTCTCGCCTCATGGCTGATGCGTACCTGCGTCGGTGCGACCTGCCGCCGTTCGGGTGGGGCGGCCTCGACCTGAGCGCGCCAACCGAATCTCGTGCTCGATACATCGAAGCTCTCCGCGCCGCGGACGCAGGCGACTACGCGCGACTGATCGAGTTCGCGGCCGCACCCAGCGACCCGCCGGACGGCTGAGCGCCGCCATGACTACCTAGTGGAGCGCGCCACGCGCAGCCTCGACGAGGATGTCCTGCATCTCCTGGTCTCGTCGACATCGACGAGGAGCGACGGGCTTCCGCGGAGTCATACGACTCCGAACGCGAGCGTCAGCTCTGGGAAACACTCGAGCAACTCACGGCCCTGTGAGCGCCGGCCCAGCACCACCTCGCTAGCATGCTCACATGCAGATCGATGAACTCCTCCGAGGCGCCCGGGAAGGCGGTGGACGATCGATGCGTGAGGTCGCAACTCTGGCTGGTCTCGCGCCATCGACCGTCTCGCGGCTCGAGCGCGGGTTGATCGTCGACCCAACGATCAGAACCCTGTCGACGATTCTCGAAGCGAGCGGCGTCGCGCTTCGATGGGAACCTGTGCGCACTTTGCGCCATTTGTCGAGAGCAGTCGATCGCAACGGTGAGCCGGACTTCATGCTGTTGGCGAACTGGGCTGATGGGCTGAGGAAGCGTCCCTGGCAAGCGGCAACGGCGATCTCGCTCGGTCCGGACCCCGACACCGACCAGCGCCTCGCGAACCTTCTGGCGGCGATGGCCGAGAAGACCGCAGATGACCATGGGCTCCCTCGGCCCGAGTGGTGCTCCGCCATTTCGCCACTTCGCACGCCGTGGGAGTCGCCCGGGACGAATCGTCATCGCGAACGAGCGCGCGAGGAGGCGCCTCAGCAGTTCCGCGATCGCCAGATCTTCCTGAGCGGCACAAACATCTGGCGACGAACCGGAGCATTCGATGGCGAGCGATGACCTGCTCGACCGAGCTCGCATGGTTGAACTGTTGGAAGCGGTGGGCCGCGAGCTCGCGGAAGCCGACGTTCCCGAACAGGAACTCATCGTCGTGGGAGGGGCGTACATGGCGCTCGCCGACCGACGCTCGATGTCGGAGGACGTCGACGCCCTCGGCGCTCTGACACCGGCATTGGCAGCGGCGGCACAACGGGTCGCACGGGAGTATGGGCTTGGCGAGAGATGGCTGAACTCCGGGCCGACGCCATTCTGGCCGGCTGGCCTCGACCGCTCGTCATGTCGCGAGGTGTTGCGCGCCGGGCGTCTCCGTGTGCTCGTTCCGCCGCCAGAGTTCGTCTTCGCCATGAAGCTGTACTCGTATCGACCGAAGGACTTCGAAGATCTCTCGCATCTGTGGCGCGCCTGCCGGTTTCCGGACCGCGAGGCGGCAGTCGCGTTCTACTGGGAGCAGTATCCGAACGAGCCGCCCGACCCGTACCTCGTAACGCTCATCGATGACATTGAAGCGCGAATCGAACGGGATGGAATCGCCGAGCGCACACAGAGTCCTTGGCTGTTCGGGTGGGATGACACGCAAGGCATCCACTGACTGGGCCCTTTGCCTCTGTGTGTTCCCTGGGGCAGGGCGCATGGTGGTGGCATGACCTCCACCAAGCAGGCAGCAGCTGAATTCCTCGCGTGCAAGCGAATCGCCGTCACCGGCGTCTCGCGCACGCAGGCCGGGCACGGCGGCAACACCGTCTACACGAGACTGCGCGACCGTGGCTACGACGTCGTGCCGGTCAACCCCAACGCCGACGAGGTGGAGGGCGATCGGTGCTACCACCGGCTGTCCGACGTGCCCAGCGGCGTCGAAGCTGTGGTCATCGCGACCCGACCAGAAGAGGCAGCCGGCACCGTGCAGGAATGCATCGACCTCGGCATCAACCGCGTGTGGATGCATCGGGCATTCGGGCCCGGAAGCGTCGACGACCAGGCGACCGTGCTCGGCCGATCGAACGGGATCACCGTCATTGACGGTGGGTGCCCGCTGATGTTCGACCCTGTCTCCGACACGGGTCACAAGGTGATCCGTCTGCTGTGCCACAGCAGGGTGCCGAAGAACGTGTGAGTGACTACTAGGTTCCCTCCCATCGCACAGGAGGGGACCTCGTGGCACACGATCTGATCATCCGGAACGGCACTGTCGTCGACGGGACGGGCGCCGACGCACGGCGCGCCGACGTCGCCATCGACGGCGAGCGCATCACCGCAATCGGCGACCTGACGGACGCAACGGCAACTCGAGAGATCGATGCGACCGGGCTCGTCGTGAGCCCCGGGTTCGTCGACATGCACACCCACCTCGATGCGCAGGTGGCGTGGGATCCGATGATGACCTCGAGCTCGTGGCACGGCGTCACCACCGTGCTCATCGGCAACTGCGGCGTCACGTTCGCACCCGTCGCACCGGCGGACCGACAGTTCCTCGCCGAAATGATGGAGAGCGTCGAAGACGTCCCGCGCGACGCAATCCTCGATGGCATGCCATGGGACTGGCAGTCGTACCCCGAGTACCTCGACTCGGTGCAGCGGATGCGACCGGCGCTCAACATCGTCGGCATGGTCGGCCACTGCGCCGTCCGCTACAACGTGATGGGCGAGCGCTCGCTCGGCGACGAGCCCGCCACCCCCGAAGAGCTCGCCCGCATGGCCGACCTGGCAGCCGAATCGGTCGCCGGCGGCGCTGTCGGATTTTCGACGTCGCGCATCTTGCTGCACACGATCCCCGACGGCCGCTACGTGCCGGGCACGCTCGCGCCGCTCGATGAATACCTCGCGATCGCCGACGGTATGAACGCGGGTGGCGGCGGCCTGGTCCAGGCCGTCAACGACTTCGCCACCAAGCCCGGCGATGAGCTGGTGCTGCTCCGCGAGATGGCTCGTGCGTGCGGTGACGTGCTGTTCTCTGGTGGCCCGGGCAACGGCACCGGCACGTCAGGTGTCGACATGTTCGGGAAGTTCCTTGCCGACGTCAACGCGAACGACGGACGGATGACGCTCGCCACCCAGACACGACAGAGCGGCACGCTGTGCGGCCTCGCCCAGGTGTCGCCGGTGAAGGGCAAGCGGTGGCGTGCGCTGCTGTCACTGCCCACGCTCGAGGATCGCGTTGCGGCATTGAAGGACCCCGTCGTCCGCGCCGGCCTCGTCGAGGAGGGCAAGGAGAAGGGGATGTGGTTCGACCCCGAGCACATCTATCCGCTCGGCACTGGCCCCTCCCCCGACTACAGCGAGACCGACGGCGTCTCCATCGCTCGCCATGCCGAGCGCCTCGGCGTCCACCCGGTGGAATTCGTGATCGACCGCTTGATCGCGAGCGACGGCCGCGAGCTGTTCAACACCTGGCTGTTCAGCCGCAACATCGAGGCGCTCGAGCAGCTCCTCACCTACGACCACGTGTACCCGGGGCTGGCCGACACGGGTGCGCACGCCGGCCAGATCTGCGATGCCGACATGGGCACGCACTACCTGTCGTACTGGCACCGCGACCGCAACCTGGTCGACCTGCCGCACGCGATCCATCGCCTCACCGGCATGCCCGCGAAGGTCCTCGGCCTCCAGCAGCGCGGCACCCTTGCGGTTGGCAGCTTCGCCGACGTGAACGTGTTCGACCTCGCTGCGCTGGCCTCCGAGCACCCGCGGTTCGAGCACGACTTCCCGAATGGTGCCGGTCGCCTCAAGATCGGTGCACGTGGCTACGCGGCAACGCTGGTGAACGGCGCCGTCGTCACCGAGCACGGCGTCAACACCGGAGAGCGCCCAGGTCGCGTGATCCGCGAGTTCACTCGCTGACCAGCACCTTCAGTCGGCGGCTTCGGCGAGGGCTTCGCTGAGTGCGGGGTGCACCAGCAAACTCTCGACGATGTCGGTCACCTTCAGGTTCGCGGTGACCGCCAACGCAATCACGCTGATCAACTCGGCTGCGTGACGACCGACGATCGAGCCGCCGAGCACCACACCGGTGGCGGGGTCGGAGATGATCTTCACGAAGCCGCGCCAGTCGTTGTTGATGAGCGCTTTCGGCGTGGCGCTGAATGGCACCTTCGTGACGCGAATCTTCCGGCCGACCGCGAACGCATCGGCTTCGGCGAGGCCGACGTCGGCGATCTCGGGCTCGGTGAAGATCGCACTGGCGGCCTTGTCGTAATCGAGGTGGCGGTGAGCGACGCGTTGGAGACCCATCACGTGCTCGGCCACCTTGCGGCCCTGCATCGACGCCACGCTCGACAGCGGCAGCTTGCCGCTGAGGTCGCCGGCGGCGTAGATGTGCGACACGTTGCTCTGGCAGTGACGGTTGATGGTGACGTAGCCCGATCGGTCGGTCTCGACGCCGGCGACGTCGAGGTTGAGCCCGCCAGTGTTGGGCACCGATCCGATGGCGAGCACAGCGTGCGAGCTGTGCACCACACGGCCGTCGTCGCAGCGGACCACCACTTCGTCCTTGCCGTCGGCGCCCACGACGCGCTCGATCGCCGTTGCTCGCGCGCCCTTCAACAACTGCACACCGCGCTTGAGGAAGTCGTCCTCGAGCACGGCGGCGACTTCGGGATCCTTGCTGGGGAGCACCTGCTGGCGGCTCACCACGAGCGTCACCTTCGAACCGAACGAGCTGAACATGTGGACGAACTCCACGCCGGTGACGCCGGAGCCGACGATCGTGATGCTCTCGGGGAACTCCTTCGGCGGGTAGCAGTCGCGCGTGGTGAGCACCCGCTCGTGATCGGGATGACACCACTCAGGGATGCGTGGCCGGGTGCCGGTGGCGACGAGCACCGCATCGGCCTCGATCGACCGCACTGTGGTCTCGCCGTCGTCGCCGACCGTCGTGACCTCGATGTCGTGCGGCGACAGGAAGCGCGCAGTGCCGTGCACGAGGGACACGCCCTGGCTCGTGAGCAGCGTGGTGGTGTTGCGCTGGAGCCGCATCTTGATGCTCTCGATGCGTTCGGTGAGCGCGTCGACGTCGACCTCGGCCACACGCTCTTCGAGACCCATCCCGTTCAGGCGGCGCATGAACGCCATCGCACCGCCCGTCGCGATCATCGTCTTCGACGGGATGCAGTCCCAGAGGTGGGCGGCGCCACCGATGACGTCACGTTCGATGATGGTCACCTCAGCGCCGAGCCGAGCCGCGTGCGTCGCCGCCGTGTTGCCAGCTGGGCCTCCACCGATGATCACGAATCGAGTCGACACACCTCGGAGGTTACCGGTCGCCGGGTCAGTCGCCGGGGAGCAGGTCCTCCGCGAAGAGCAACGTGCGCCCATCGGGCTGCTCGCCCAGCGCTTGCGTCGCACCGTCGGGCAGGTTGGGGCAGTAGCGCGACGGGAACGCCCACGTGTGGCGCGGCTGGCCGACCCACTCGAAGTGCATGCCATCGGGGACCAGGAAGTTGCCGCCCCACGCGAAGTTGTGCTTGCGGAAGATGCGCACGATCCGACAGTCCATCCGCGGCGTGCCGCCCTGCGGGTTCGTGGTGGTGTTCATGTCGATCGCCATCGCCCATGCGTGGCGGCTGACCGATCCGAACGAGCCGGACTGGGTGGCGAACCGCGGGTTGTAGCACCCGCCGTAGGTGTTGGTATTGCCCAGGTCGATGAGGCCACCGAGACCCGCCGCAGCGACCTCGTCGAGTGCTGCCTGCAGGTCGCCCGTGATGGCCTGGTGGCAGGTGGTGCGCACGTTGATCGAGCCGTACGAGCGGTACAGGAGGTTGGCGTCGCGCCACGCCTGGTCGAGCGTGAGCCCGCCATTGGCGTTGACCCGGTATGCGAACTCGCCGAGTCGTTGCTTCACCTGCGACGACGAGAGCAGGCCGTCCGGGTTGGCGGGAGCCCACGATCGAACGATGCGAACCCGGTTGCCGTCCACGAACCCGCGGGCGGTGAGCTCCGCGTCGACGAGACCGCGATCCATCTGGCCGAACAGCAGGATGCGTGTGACGATCGACGCGCCGAGCCAGTCGGCGATGTCGGGGCCGATCACCAGCTCGGCGCTGCCGATCTCGCCACTCGTCGCGATCGCCGCCAACGTGACGGTGCGAAGCCCCCCGTCAAGCGCGACGAGATCGAGCACGTCACCCACCTGCGCGCCGCGCAGCGCTGCGCTGTTGGCGTCGAGGACCGCTCCGCCACCCGCGACCGCGGCCGCGATGCGCAGCCCGAACACCGGGCCGATCGCCTCGGGAGCGAGCACGGTGACGCTCATCGGGAACTGCCACGAGCCACCGCCGGGACCGTCGGCGACTTGGACGAACTGGTTACCGCGACGCACCGCACGCAAGCCGATGTTGAGCGATCGTCCACGCACGCTCGGCACACCGGCGGCGCGCGCCGCGGCCACGATCCCGTCGATGGCCTCGGGTGTCATCCCGCCGTACACCGAGATCGACACCGCATCGGCAAGGCCGACCACTCGCTGCGCGCCGGACGTCGCGCTCGCACTGCCGCTCACCTGACCGACGGCCGCAACGCGCACATTGGACGGCAGCGGATCGGCGGACGCGAGGCCACCGACGACGGTGGCGGCCGCCACGAGGACGGCGACGAGAGCAGCAGGTCGACGTTTCATCACGACGCCGACGACCGTACCACCGCGACCTTCGAGCACGAATGCAGCCTGCTCCGGCGCGGCCGAACCGATACCGTCATGCGCTTGTGAGCGACGAACCGGGCCAGACCACCGAGAACGAGCCGACGAGCCGCGGGCTTGCGGCAGAGAAGGCCCACCGTCTCGCCAAGCTCGACGACCTCCGCACCCAGGGCGTCGAGCCGTATCCGTACCGTTTCGATCGCACGCACACCCTCGCGGAGGTGCGCAGCGAGCACGGCGAGCTCGAGCCGGGAACGGAGACCGACCGGGTGGTCGAGGTGGCTGGCCGCGTGCTCCTGCTGCGCGAGCAGGGCAAGTTGGTGTTCGCCACGATGCGCGACCGCAGCGGCGAGATCCAGCTGTTCGTGTCGAAGGCAGTGGTGGGCGACGATCTCTTCGCTGCGATTCGCGACCTCGACCTCGGCGACTGGGTCGGCGTCCGCGGCACCGTGATGACCACCCGCAAGGGTGAGCTGAGCGTGAAGGTCGAGCAGCTCACCTTGCTGTCGAAGGCGGTCCGCCCGCTCCCCGACAAGTGGCATGGGCTGAGCGACACCGACACGCGATTCCGTCAGCGATACGCCGACCTCATCGTGAACGAAGAGGCGCGACGGTCATTCGCCGTCCGCCACGAGACCATCGCGAGCTTTCGCCGCACGCTGCACGGTCTCGGCTTCATCGAGGTCGAGACACCGGTCCTGCACATGGAGGCGGGCGGCGCCCACGCACGGCCGTTCCTCACGCATCACAACACGCTCGACATGCAGCTCTACCTACGCATCGCGCTCGAGTTGCACCTCAAGCGACTCATCGTCGGCGGCATGGAGCGCGTGTTCGAGATCGGTCGGATCTTCCGCAACGAGGGGATCAGCCCGCGCCACAACCCCGAGTTCACGATGATGGAGCTCTACCAAGCCTTCGCCGACTACTCGGAGATGATCGACATCACCGAGCTGCTGATCACCACAGCGGCGATCGACTCGACGGGCTCGTCGGTCGTCACCATCCATGGGCCGGGCGAGGTGTCCGAGGACGTCGATCTGCGCACGCCGTGGCGGCGGGCGCGGATGGTCGACCTCGTGCACGAGGCGATCGGTGTGGAGGTGCACCCGTCGCAACCCGTCGAGCAGCTCCGTGCGCTCGCTGCCGAGCACGGCGTCACCTGCCACCCGCGTTGGGGATCGGGCAAGATCATCGAGGAGTTGTTCGAAGCGACAGCCGAGCACACGCTCATCCGGCCGACCTTCGTCACCGGGCACCCGGTCGAGATCTCACCGCTGGCCCGCGTCGACCGCACCGACCCGTTCCTCACCGAGCGATTCGAACTGTTCGTGGGCGGCCGCGAGCTGGCCAACGGCTACAGCGAGCTCAACGACCCGGTCGAGCAACGGCTCCGGTTCGAAGACGAGCAGACGGCGAAAGACGCGGGCGACGCCGAGCGAGGCTCCGTTGACGAGGACTACCTCCGTGCGCTGGAGTACGGCATGCCACCGACCGGCGGCCTCGGCATCGGCATGGATCGCGTCGCCATGCTGCTCGCCGGCACCACCTCGATCAAAGAGGTCATCTTGTTCCCGACGCTTCGCCCGGAGGTCTGGGAATGACATCGACCGCAACCACAGCCTGGGGCCGCGGCCTGGCCACCACCACAGCCGAGGGTGTTGTGCTCGATACGTGGTTCGGTGAGCTCGGCCTCGGCGAGATGCCCACCAGCCCCACCCGGCACTGGCCGAGCGGCGATCGCAACGACGACATCCGCGACGTGCAGGTGCGCGCCGTCGAACTCGTCATCGACCTCACCGCTCCGCCAGCGTCGGCCGGCGACGCATATCTGCGACTCCACCTGCTCTCGGCACGCTTCGTGCAACCGCGCCAACCCAACCTCGACGGCGTGTTCGGGCTGCTCACCAACGTGGCATGGACCAACATCGGGCCCGTGCCGGTCGATCGGATCGACGAAGTGCGCTGGCGCCTGCGCAGCAACGGCAACCTGCTCACAATCCACGGTGTCGACAAGTTCCCGCGCATGACCGACTACGTCGTGCCGACCGGAGTGCGCATCGCCGATGCTGATCGGGTTCGCCTCGGCGCGCATCTCGCGAGTGGCACGACGGTGATGCACGAGGGCTTCGTCAACTTCAACGCAGGCACGCTCGGCACCTCGATGGTGGAGGGCCGGATCTCTGCCGGCGTCATCGTGGGCGACGGCAGCGACATCGGTGGTGGAGCCTCGATCATGGGCACGCTCTCCGGTGGGGGCAAGGAGCAGGTCACGATCGGCGAGCGGTGCCTGCTGGGCGCCGAGGCCGGCATCGGCATCAGCCTCGGTGACGAGTGCGTCGTCGAGGCTGGGCTGTACGTCACGGCCGGCACGCTCGTCGAGCTGCACCAGGGTGACGAGGTGGAGGTCGTGAAGGCGCGCCAACTGAGCGGGGCCAGTGGCCTGCTGTTCCGGCGCAACAGCCGCACGGGTGCCGTCGAGGCGATGCCGCGCACCGCGTCGTGGGGCGGACTCAGCGCCCAGCTCCACGCCAACGACTGACCCGGCGTGGTGCCGGGTGCGGGTCAGTGCTCAGTCGTGCGCTGCACGAAGCGCACCAGTACGAGCACGCTGATCACCAGGGACACCGCGATCCCGTAATAGAGCACATCGAGCGCGTCCTTGTCGAGGACGAGTTTCTCGAGAAACTTGATCGCCGCGACGAGTTGGATCACGTCGATCAGCTTTCCCTTCAGGTCGCCGATCGAACGGATCACCAACCATCCGGGGAGCCGCAGCGGGGTGACGAAGAGCTCGACCAATCCGACCGCCAGGATGAGCACCACCGTGCCGAGCAGGTAGACGTCGATCACGTCGAGCAGACGGACCACGGCCACCGGGCTGGTGGCGCCTTCCTCGAGCAGCAGACGAACGAACGACACCACCTTCGCGCAGCCCCACACGAACGTGACCACGGCGGTGATGCCGAGCGACACCGCGGCGATGATCACGATGTTCGGGCTGGCCTCGCTGATACGGGCGATTCGTTCTCGACGAGGCGGTTCCACGGTGTCCGACATGGCCGAAGTGTACGAAATCGGCGGCTGCAGTCCGACCTTTGGCGCGATGTGGCGGTGTGCAACCGGATCACGGCAAAGGTCGGACCTTCGCCGCGAGAGCGACGTCACCAATCCCGCGACGGACCACTAGCGTCTCCGCCCATGACTGAACTCGGTTTCGACGGCAAGGTAGCGATCATCACGGGCGCTGGTGGCGGCCTCGGCAGGCAGCACGCGCTGCTGCTCGCCTCGCGCGGCGCGCTGGTCGTGGTGAACGACCTCGGCGGCGCGGTCGATGGCAGCGGCAGCGACAAGGGCGCGGCCGAGCACGTGGTCGACGAGATCCGCGCACTCGGCGGCGAGGCCGTGGCAGACGCGAACAGCGTCTCGACACCCGAGGGTGGCAAGGCCATCGTGAAGACCGCGGTCGACGCGTTCGGCACCGTCGACATCGTCATCAACAACGCAGGCATCCTGCGCGACAAGGCCTTCCACAACATGGAGCCCGACCTGCTCAACCCGGTGCTCGACGTGCACCTGAAGGGCGCGTTCTACGTCACCCAGCCGGCGTGGCAGATCATGCGTGAGAAGGGCTACGGCCGGATCATCTCCACGTCGTCGGCCGCTGGCATCTTCGGCAACTTCGGCCAGACCAACTACGGCGCCGCGAAGATGGGGCTCGTCGGGTTCACGCGAGTGCTCGCCGTGGAGGGCGCGAAGTTCAACATCAAGGCCAATGCGATCGCACCGCTCGCCCTCACCCGCATGACCGAGGCGTTGATGGGTGCGCTCGGCGACAAGCTCGACCCGGGCCTCGTGTCACCGATCGTCACCTACCTCGCACACGAGGACTGCCCTGTCAGCGGCCAGGTGTTCTCGGTCGGCGGCGGGCGCGTGGCGCACGTGTTCATCGGAGAGACGCAGGGCTACCACAAGGCCGATCTCACGCCCGAAGACCTGCGCGACAACTGGGCAACCGTCACCGATCAGACGGACTATGCGGTGCCGAACAACCTCGGCGAAGAGACCGCACTGTTCCTCCCCTTCTTCCGGTAGCAGGGGGCCGGCCGTAGTGTCGGCGGCGATGAGCGACCTCTCTGTCGACGACTTTCAACTCGAGGCCCGCGAGTGGCTCGCCACGAACCGTTCGCACGCGCCGCGCGACTACGGCGCGATCTGCCCACCCGACCTCGTGGACGAAGGCATTGCGTGGCAGCGGCGGATCCACGCCGCCGGATTCGCTGGCATTCACTGGCCGGTCGAACACGGCGGACGGGGGCTCACGCCCGAGCACAACGCCGTGTGGATGCTCGAATGCGCGATCGCCGGGGTTCCCTCAGTGCTCAACATGGTGGGACTCGTACTGACGGGCGGTGCCGTGCTCCGGTTCGGGACGCCCGAGCAGCAGACGGCTCACCTCCGGCCCACCCTCGACGCAACCCGCGTCTGGTGCCAGCTGTTCAGTGAGCCCGGCGCCGGCAGCGACCTCGCGGGCCTCACCACGAAGGCAGAACGCGACGGCGACCGCTTCGTCGTGAACGGCCAGAAGGTGTGGTGCAGCGGCGGTCGCTACAGCGACTGGGGCATCCTCATGGCGCGCACCAATCCCGAGGCGGCCAAACACGAGGGCATCTCGTTCTTCCTGTGCCCGATGGATCTGCCCGGCATCGAGATCCGTCCGCTCCGCCAGATGACCGGCGAGGCCGAGTTCGACGAGGTGTTCTTCACCGACGTGTCGCTCCCGGCCGAGCATCTGCTCGGACCGCTGCATGGCGGGTGGGGTGTCGGCATGGCGGTGCTCACCAGCGAGCGCGGCCACATCGGCACGAGCATCATCGGTCTCGAACGTCGCCTCGAGTCGATGGCGCGCCTGGCCGAAGGACGCCAGCTCAACGCTGTCGAGCGCGACCGACTCGCCGGGCTCCTCGCACGTGGCACCAGCTACAAGGCGCTGGCACTGCGACAGGGTGCGATCGCATCGACCGCGGCGTCACTGATGAAGTTGGGGATCACGGAGATGATGTTCGAGACGTCGATGCTGCGCGGCGATCTCGCCGGCGTCGACGCCACGCTCGACGGGCCCGACGCGTTCGGCATGCTCGCCGCTCCAGGCGGTCGCATCGCGGGCGGCACGAGTCAGATCCAACGCGGCATCATCGGCGAACGACTCCTCGGACTCCCACGCGAGCCGAAGGCATGACTCGCGTCGCGTCCACCGATGGCGTCGAGCTCGCTGTGTTCGACCTCGGCGGGACGGGACCCGCATTGCTGCTGTCGCACGCCACCGGCTTCCACGGCCGTTGCTACGGGCCGTTGGCCGAGGCGCTCGGCAACCGGTTCCACTCGGTGACCTTCGATTACCGCGGTCACGGCGACACGCGGCGCCCGCCGGGTCCGGTCGATTGGGAGCGCTACGCGGACGATGCCGTGGCAATGGCCGTGTGGCTGCGCGACGAGGCCGGGGCACCGATCGATGCCTTCGGCCATTCGATGGGCGGCGCGTGCTTGCTCATGGCCGCGCATCGCGACCCGTCGCTGTTCCGCCGGCTCGTGGTGTTCGAGCCGATCGTGTTCCCACCGACCGGCCTGCTCCCCGACGGCGAGGGAAGCCCACTCGCCGCCGGTGCCCGCCGCCGTCGCGCCAGCTTCGCGTCGTACGAGGAGGCGATCGCCAACTACGCCAGCAAGCGCCCGCTCGGCGGTTTCACTCCCGCTGCGCTCGAGGCGTACGTCCGCCACGGGTTCGCTCCCGGCGAGGACGGCCAGATCCACCTGAAGTGCCGACCCGAGACCGAGGCCGAGACGTTCGAGACGGGCGGCAACCATCAGACCTGGGCCGTGCTCCCGGAGATCGCGACGCCCGTACTGGTGATCACGGGTGCGCCTGCTCCCTTCCAGCCGTCGTCGATCGCTGCCGACATCGCAGCCCGGCTGCCGAACAGCGCGTTCCTCGCCGACGACACGCTCGATCACTTCGGCCCGATGACCCACCCCGACCTCGTCGCCAGCCAGATCACCGCGTACCTCTGACGCCGGCCGTTCCGAGCCGGCGCGTCCCGCGCAGCGCGCACCCCTTTCGTACACTGCGTGGCGTGCCGTATCCCGTGCCCACCAGCCTGTCGCCGAGTCGAGTCGACGCGTTCACCTCGTGCCCGATGGCGTTCCGGTTCGCGAGCATCGAGAAGCTCCCCGAGGCTCCCGGGCCGGCCGCCACCAAGGGCTCGCTGGTGCACCGGGTGCTCGAGTTGCTGTTCATGCAGCCCGCGCCGCAACGTGCCGATGCTCACGTCGTGCGCGCCAGCTTCGAACGGGCATGCGCCGAGTACGACCACGATCCGGAGTTCACGATGCTCCGACTCGACGAGTCGCAGCGCGCGGCGTTTCACGCCGACGCCTGGACACTCGTCGAGGCCTACCTGCGGATGGAGGATCCCACCACCATTCGCGACATCGGTCTCGAGTTGCGCCTCGAGGCGCCGGTCGGCGACCTGACGCTGCGCGGCATTATCGACCGCCTCGAGCTCGACGCACACGGCGAGTTGGTCGTCACCGACTACAAGACCGGACGCGCGCCAAGCCAGAAGTACGAGCAATCACGACTCGGGGGCGTCAACTTCTATTCGTTCCTGTGCGAATCAGTACTCGGCCGCCGGCCGGCTGCGATCCGCCTCATGTACCTCCGCTCTGGCGAGACGATCACCGCTACTCCCACCGAGCAGTCGGTGCGCTTCCTCACGACGCGCACCACCGCAGTGTTCAAGGCTGTCGAACGAGCCTGCACCACCGGCGAGTTCCGCCCCCGCCAAGGCCCGCTGTGCAACCACTGCTCGTTCCAAACCTGGTGCCCGGCATTCGGTGGTGACCCCGACAAGGCGGCGGTCGAAGCGCCGATCGCGTTCGGCCGACTCGCCGCCGCATGACCCCGCCGACCACATGAGCGTCGCCGCCTTTGACCGACGCGTCGATGCAGCACTCGAACCGCTGCGCAGCACGCGTGGCGTTACCCGGGTGTTCCACCTCGCCAGCACCGTCGGCGACTTCAGCCTCGTGTGGCAGGTGATCGGTCTCGTCTACGGCATCGGCATCCGTCACGATTGGCGGGCAACGCTGTGGTTTGCGGCGCTCATCGCGATCGAGAGTCTCATCGTCAACCAAGGCATCAAGCGTCTGTTCCGTCGCACTCGACCCACGGAGACGGGCGACCCGAGGCTGCAAGTCCGCAAGCCGCGCACGTCGAGCTTCCCGAGCGGGCACGCGTCATCGGCGTTCTTCGCCGCGACGATGCTCACGGTGTGGTCGTCGTGGCCGTGGGCGCTGCTGTGGTTCACGATCGCGTTCGTGATCGCCATCAGCCGAGCCGTCGTGCGCATCCACCACCCCTCCGACGTGGTTGGCGGGATGATCACCGGCCTTGTTCTCGCGCAGATCGCGCTCCTCGCCGGGGCCGGTCACCTGCTGCGCTGACTAGCCTCCCGAACATGTCCGACCTGCCCCACTTCGAGCGCAAGATGAGCGACGCCGAGGGGCTGATGTGGCGACTGGAGAAAGACCCGCATCTCACGAGCACGTTCGCGAACGTCACCATCCTCGACCGCAGGCCCAACGTCGAGCAGTTGATTCGTCGAATGGAGCGCGCGACGTTCGTCATCGAACGACTGCGCCAGCGTGTGCAACCGATGCCGGTGAACCTCTCGGCGCCGATGTGGGTCGACGACCCCAACTTCGACATCCGCTACCACGTGCGCCATCTGGCGCTGCCGAAGCCGGGCTCGACCCGACAGCTGCTCGACCTCGCGAGCCTGATCGCTGCAGACCCGTTCGATCGCACCCGGCCGCTTTGGCAGTTCTACGTCATCGATGGCCTGCGCGGCGGCAAGTCGGCGCTCGTGCAGAAGTTGCACCACACGATCGCCGACGGCGAGACGAGCGTGGCGATGTCGCTGCAGTTCCTCGACTTCGCACGCGACACACCCGAGCCACCGCCGCTCGACCCGTCGATCCTCGAACGCTCCAGCGAACTCCACGACCCTCACGCCAACCCCGACCTGCTCCGTGACCTCGTGGCCAGTGGCCTCAAGATGCCGATCGGGTTGGCACGACAGATCCGCGACCTGCTCGCCGATCCCGCAGGCATCCCCGACGCGGGCAACGCGGCAGCCGACACGATCCGCGGGTTGGTGAGCCAGCTCAGCGACACCGAGCAGGCGCACTCGCCGTTGTGGACCAAGCGCTCGCTCCAACGCCGCATGGAGGTGCTCCGAACCCCGTTCGAAGCGACACGGGCGGCGGCGAAGCGCCTCGGCGGCACGTTGAACACGGCGTTCCTCACCGCCGCGGCCGAGGCGGCCGGTCGCTACCACGACCTTCAGGGCGCGCCCGTCGAGACACTCCGAGCGAGCATGGCGGTCAGCACGCGCACCGACGACTCCGGATCGAACGCGTTCTCGCTCGTGCGCATGATCGTCCCGACGGATGCCATGCCGATCGGAGAACGGTTCGCCGCAGTGCAGGCCTCCACCGTCACCGCTCGCGAGACGACCTCGGGTGGCTCGCTCGACGCGCTCGCCGCGCTCGCGGCCACGCTGCCGACATCGGTGATCACGCGCCTTGCGCGCCAGCAGGCGCAGACCGTCGACTTCGCAACCTCGAACGTGCGCGGTGCGCCGATGCCGCTGTACCTCGCCGGGGCGGAAGTGTTGGAGAACTATCCCGTCGGGCCGCTGGCCGGCGTCGCGTTCAACTTGACGTTGCTGTCGTACAACCACAGCCTCGACATGGGCATGAACGTCGACGTCGCTGCGGTGAGCGATCCCGAGTTGCTGCGGCGCTGCATGGAGCAGGCCTTCAGCGACCTGCTCGAGGCGTAGGCCGCCGCGTCAGGCGGGGCTGGTGGCCGGCACAGGCACCGGCAACGTGAGCAGCGAGCGGACGTCGAGGAGGACGTCGGTGACCTCACCGGTCGACACGAGCTCGCGCGACATCATCTGCCCCAACGCCTTGTCGATAACGCTCAGCGCTTCATGAATGACGTCTTCGTGAGTCTCGGTCATCGATGTCTCCTCGCCCTGATGCGGCATCCTCGAAGCGGCTGCTGCGGTGTCGTAGCCGACCGTAACCTCCGGCCGGCTCCGGATGTGGGCATCGTACCGTGAACGCTCGGTTTCGCTCGGGGGCGTGCCTACGATCACGACATGGAGCTCATCGGACGTCATGTGGTGGTCACCGGCGCGGCAGGCGGTATCGGTCGAGCGCTCGCCGAAGGGTTCCACCGGGCCGGGGCGAACGTGGTGGCGGCCGATCTCGATGGCGCAGGCGCCGAACGCACGGCTGCAGCACTCGATGCACAGCGCCCCGGATCGGCCATCGGCCTTGCAGCCGACGTCGGCTCCGAGGACGGCAACGTCAGGCTGATCGCCGCGGCCGAGGAAGCCTTTGGGCCGATCGACCTGTTCTTCGCGAATGCCGGCGTGGCCGTCGGTCAGCTCCTCGAAAACACGCCCGAGGACGTCTGGGAGACCGCCTTCAACGTCAACACCCACGCACACCGGTGGGCGGCGAAACACCTCGTGCCCGGTTGGGTGGCGCGAGGTGAGGGCTACTTCTGCTCCACCGCGTCGGCAGCTGGCCTGCTCAGTCAGATCGGATCAGGGCCCTACTCGCTCACGAAGCACGCGGCCGTCGCGTTCGCTGAGTGGTTGAGCATCACCTACGGCGATGCCGGGGTGCGCGTGAGTTGCCTGTGTCCGCAGGGCGTCAACACCAACATGCTCACCGGCGGCCAAGGCGACGGCGTCGACGCGCTCGGGGCCAACGTCGTGAGGTCGGCGGGCCAAGTGCTCGAACCGGCAGAGGTCGCGGAGGTCGTGCTCGCCGCGGTCGCGGAGGAGCGCTTCCTCATCCTGCCGCACCCGGAGGTGCTCACCTACCTGCAGCGCAAGGCGGGCGACCACGACCGGTGGCTCGCAGGCATGCGCAAGCTGCAAGCGCGGATGCTCGGTTGAGGCTCGCTGCGTGACCGATCCTGCGGTGCTCGAACGCCTCGGGCTGCGTGCCGGCGAACCCGTCCGGTTCCGCCGCCACGGCACCAGTCGGCAGATCGTCGGCAAGATCGCCGGCGTCGCCGCCGACGGCAGCATCAGCTTGTACGACCCCGAGGGTTCAGCGCGCAACCTGCGGCCCGACGCGGTCGAGGTGCGACGCCCCGGAGCCCGAGGGCGACTGGTGTGGCAGGTGCTGAGCGACGTGGCCATCACGTGGGAACAGTTGGAGTTGTGGTGAAGAACGGCCACGTGAACCGCCTCGCAGTCGCGCTGGTCGGCATGCTGGCAGTACTCACGGTGGTGAGCCCGTTCGCTGCCGTCGATGTCGCGCACGCCGACAAGTCCTTCACGTTCGACGCATGGGAAGCACGCGGCGAGGTGGCCATCGACGGATCGATGTCGGTCACCGAGAAGCTCACCTACAACTACTCGGGTGGGCCGTTCACGGTCGGCATCCGGAGCTTTGCCCGGAACCTCGACTCGATCGAGTCCTTTGCCGCGGCCGACGACGAAGGGCCGCTCGAAGTGGTGCCGCCGAGCGAGTCGCCGAGCGGATCGTGGGAGTGGAACATGCGTGAACCGGTGAGCGATCGTTCGATCACGTTCACTCTCACCTACGTCGCGCGTGACATCGCTGTGGTCGGCTCCGACGTGGGCGACGTCGACTGGGAGCCGATCGGGTCCGATCACCCGGGCATCGGGTCGGTCGACATCGCCGTGCAGTACGTCGCGACGATCCAGCCGGCCACGTCCGACACCACCGACGACGACGCATCGGTACTCCGCGCGTTCGGACACGGCCCGGTCGGTGGTCGGGTGACGACCGATCTGTCATCCGCGCGACTCGTCGCCACCGACGTCGCCGCCGAGCAGTTCGTCGGCCTCCGGACCATCGTTCCGGCGACTGCGTTCAATGTTGTCGGCAGCGAACCTCGTCTGGCGGCGATCCTCGAACAGGAGCGCAGCTACCAGCCGGGCCCCGACACCGATCAGCCCAAGCCCAAGTCGACTCGTCATCGACTGGCGTTTGTCTTCACACCGCTGGTCATGGCACTCGGCGCGCTCGGACTCACCGGCCTGTGGGCGAAGCGCGGCCGCGAGGCGAAGAGCACCGAGGTGCTCGGCGAGTACTGGCGCGAACCGCTCGACGATCCGCCGGCCATCGCGATCTTGAACCTCGGCCGCGGCTCCGCGAACTCGGCCAACATCGTGTCGGGCACCCTCATCGATCTCGCCCAGCGCGGCTTCCTCACGATCACAGGCGAGAAGAAGGACGGGTTGCTGCGCGACTCGACCGTCAACCGCTACCGGCGCACCGGCAAGCCGATCACCCCCGATGTCGAGCCGTACGAGCAGTCCGTCCTCGACCTCGTGTTCCGCGGTCAGATCGAGACCACTTCCGAGGAACTGCAGCAGTGGGCGACCAAGCGCCAGAGCGATGCGAAGAAGGCGCTCGACGCAGTCACCAAGGGCGCCAAGGCGGCGTACAAGGCCCGCGGCTACGAAGACACGCCCAAGGGCAACGTCCTCGGGCTGTTGGTGGGCGTGTGCCTCGGCGTTGCTCTCGTGTCGGTGATCATCCGCATCGTGACCGGCAACGGCGTCGGGTGGTTCGGGGTGGCGGCCGCCGCAATCCTGTTCATCATCGGACTGCGTCTGCTGTCGAACCGCACGCAGGCGGGGGTCGAGGCGGGTGCCAAGGCCGCCGGTTTGAAGCGGTACCTGAAGGACTTCTCGCGTCTCGACGACGCGCCGATCGGGCACCTCATCCTGTGGGAGCGGTACCTCGTGTACGCAGTCGCGCTCGGCGTCGCGGACGACCTCGTCCGGGGCATGGCCGTTCGGGTGCCTGAGGTGCTCGGCAACCCGGCGCTCGCGACGTGGTACGTCGGAACCGGCATCAACCGGTTCGACAGCTTCGGGGCGATCCAGACCTCGACGGCGTCGTTCGTCACCTCGAGCACGCCAAACACCACCGGGTCGGGTGGCGGTGTCGTGAGCGGCGGCGGAGGCGGCTTCGGCGGGGGCGGCGCGGGCGCACGCTGACGATCGGCCGGGCCCGGTTCGATACCGTGCGGCGATGGCCGTCCGTCTCGACCCGTCCGACGAATACATGCACGAACTCGGCCCCGAGCCGAACTTCAACGAGAGCATGTACATCAACTGCTTCGACCCCGAGCAACAGGTCGGGGGTTGGTTCCGGATCGGCAACCGTCCGAACGAGGGCTATGCGGAGATGACCGTGTGCCTCTACCTCCCACCGGTCGACGACGGCGATCGACGCAGCGTGGCCTTCATGTACAAGCGGCCGACCATCGACAACAACGACCGCTTCGACGCGGGCGGCC
>JBMOFX010000020.1:0-19979 GCA_049318665.1 Ilumatobacteraceae bacterium
CAGCTACGAACGAGGAGAACCCCTGACGGATGTGCTCGGCCTGAGCGCCCTCCGCGAACCCACCCCCGTCAGGCTTCCGCTCGTGGAACTGATCGCGCGGCTCGGTGGTAGTGCCCTGTCGCCCAAGGACATGGTCAGAGCGGCCGCCGCTGGTCTCGTCGAACTCGATGGGAACGATGCAGTGATCGCCGACCGCCGGTTCCTCGACATCGGAAGCGCGCTGGTCGAACTCGGCGTTCCACCCGCCGCTGTGCTCGATGAGTGGGAGTCGCTCAGCGACGCGATGTCCCGTGTGTCTGCTCGCTTCGTGAAGGTCTTCGAAACACAACTCCTGCCGCACCTCGATGCAGCGTCGCTCGCTGAGGTCAGCAACACGGTCGACAAGCTCGCAGGCCTTGCGCGTGAGGTCACGCTGACCGCCCTCGATCAATCGCTGCGGCGCGACGCCGAGCGCTTCGTGTCCGACGCCAACTTCCGCGCCTAAGCCCATCCCCGACGCCCCTTGCCTGGCAATGCACTACCGGTGCGTGGTTGTGAGGTGTATCACGTTGCGTCATACTTGACGTATGGCAAAGGCGATCTCGGTGCGACTGGACGACGAAGCGGAGCGAGCCCTGCGGCTTCTGGAGTCGACCGGTCTGAGTCGGTCGGAAGCGATTCGTTCGTCGTTGCTCGCATCCGCTGATCGGATGCGCCGGCGCAGCCAACTGGCAGCGGAGGTCGCAGCGCTCGAGGCCGACAAGGACGATCGGGAAGAGATGCTCGCGGTGGCGTCGCTGATGGAGTCGATGCGTGCAGCGGGGTGATGTCTACCGCTTCAAGGTGTCCAAGGGTGTCGGCCACGAGCAGCAGGGCGAGCGCTTCGGAGTCGTGGTCCAGTCCGATGTGATGTTGCCTCGCTCGGTCGTGGTCGTCGCGCCGACGTCTCGTAGTGCGAGGCCCGCGTCGATCCGCCCGGAGGTGGAGGTTGCCGGAGAGGTGACGAGGGTCTTGGTCGAGCAGTTGGGCGCGGTGGACGTTCAACGGCTTGGCCGTCGCGTCGGCAGGCTCACCGTTGCCGAGATGTGGTCTGTCGACGAAGCCCTCGTTGCCGTCCTCGGACTCGACTAGATCCGCCGGGGGGACGGCACTCGGACGGCCACGACCGTAGGTCAGCGGTCGAGCGCGGCGGCCACGGCTTCGCCGATCGGCGTGAGCCGATGCCCGGTCCCGGATCGCTCGGTGACACCGATGTCGGCAAGGCGGCGCAGGTCGCTTGCCAGTGCGTCACGGTCGCGCTGCGCTCGTCGCGCGAGGGCCGACGTGGAGATCCCGGGGTAGCGCTCGACGAGGCGGATCACCGACCGGGTCCAGCCCGTGCCGGCGCTGCGGTCGAGCCGAACGAGTCGTGCGGCGACCGCATCGAGTTCGTCCGGCGTGACCGGCTCGCTCATGGCGTGACGGGTCGGCTCGCCGATGTGGTTGCAGCGACGAGGCCGAGCGCGATGAATACCGAGCCGGCCACCCATCGCCGGACGATCGGCAGCGTGCGGCCGCGCAACAGCACGTGACGCAGGCTGCTTGCCATCAGCGAGTAGCACGTGTCGGTGATGCACCCGATCAACACGAACACGAGGCCCAGCACCAACGCCTGCAGCCCGGCTCGACCGCGATCGGGATGGATGAACTGGGGGAGGAACGACAGGAAGAACAGCGCGACCTTCGGGTTCAACACGTTCACGACAATGCCCTGGCCGAACGCGCGGCGCACGCTCATCGTTGCGCCCTCGCCCTCGATCGGTGGGGCCGGCTTCATCAGCGTGCGGACGCCGATGAAGATCAGGTAGCCGGCACCGAGCCACTTCACCGTGTTGAACGCCGCCGCTGACGTCGCGAGCACGGCCGACAGTCCCACCGCGGCGGCGATCACGTGGACGAGGTTGCCGAGTTCGAGGCCCGCAACCGCGGCGAGCCCCACGCGACGCCCGTCGCTGACACTGCGGTTGATGATGTAGATCACCGCAGGGCCGGGGATGATCAGCAGGGCAAACGACGCCAGAGCAAAGGCGGCGATGGTCGACAGCTCGGGCACGGGCCGAGACCCTACGCGTCACACGCCGACATCGAGCGGTGTTTCCGGCGGCCCGTGGGTGAGGAGCTCGGCAAGTCGTGCGGCCAACGCCCGGGGAGCGAAGACCTCCTCACTCGAGGAGATCTCGTCGAGTGTCCACCACCGCAACCCGAACACGTACTCGGCCTCGAGCTCGGCGGCGGTGAGGGTGGGCGCAGGCGCGAATCGATCGGTGCGTACGAGATGGATCTGCTCGCGCTGGCCGTCCCAGTGGCCGCTGATGAACGGCACGATGTGCAGCCGGTCCCAGATGTGCGGCCCGATCTCCACGTCGTGGAGCCCCACTTCCTCGACCAGTTCTCGACGCAACGCGGTGACGTGGTCTTCGCCGGCGTCGACGCCGCCGCCCGGAAGCGCCCAACGAGTTCCCGTGATGGGGAACTCGAACCGAACCAGCAGCACCCGATCGTCGGGGTCGAGCACCACCGCCCGCGCCGCGTCGCGGATGCGAAGCGGCGGCTCGGGCGAGTTCGTCACTCGTTCGGGCGTTCGTTGAGCCCGTCGTTGAACTGGCGGTACATCTCGTAGATCGACTTGCAGTCCTCGCACACCGGCAGCTGCTTCGGATCTCGTGACGGCACCCACACGTGGCCACACAGCGCTTCGAGCGGTGTGCCGTAGATGCGAGCTTCGAGCACCTTCGCCGCCGCGTTCTCGCCGGGATCGGTCTTCACGATGTGGGCGGCGGTCGGCTCGCCCGTCTGGGGGACGTGCTCGGTGACGACGTCGGGGTCGGTGCGAGCTGGCAGCGTCTGGATCTCCGTCACGGCTCCCAGTCAACCAGAACCCGGGCCTACACTGCTGCCGATGCCGCTCTACGAGTACCGCTGCAAGACCTGCGACGAGACCTTCGAGCGTCGTCGCCCGATGGCCGAGGCGAGCGAGCCGGCCGAGTGCACCGCCGGTCACGTCGACTCGGTGCGCCTGCTGTCGGTGTTTGCGAGCGTCGGCTCCGGCTCGTCGGCGGCTCCTGCGCCGGCCGCACCGCCGACTCGCGGTGGCGTCTGCGGCAGCAGCTGCGGCTGCCACCACTGACCTCGATTCAGTCCGACTCTTCCAACGCCGCCAGTTCCGCTGTGAGGTTGGCGCGTGCCCGAGCGGCGCGTTCTGCTCGCATCGTTGCGGTGGCGTAGATCGCAGGTTGGCCGAGGAAGTGGTTGAGCACCCGCGCTCGCCCGGTCCGCCAGGCTTCGTCGCCGACGTGCGCGTATTCAGCCCGCACTCCGCTCACGTACGCGGCGTATGCCGCCGGTTCGGCCCCGAGGATCGCCAGGTCGGCATCGAGCAGCACAGCAGCGGACACGTCGTCGTCGCCGGGCGACGCGTGCGCTGCGGTCAGCTCGATCAGCCGGGCCGCCTCGTCGGTGCGCGCGTCGGTCCAGCCAGCGTCGCGCAGCGTCTGCGCCGCAAGCCGCGCACTGTCGCGCTCGTTGGTCGTCGAGTGCGGGTCGTACACCGCGTCGTGGAACAGCGCGGCCGCCTCGACGACGGCGAGATCGTCAACCGGATGGTTCGCAGCGAGCGCTGCGACGTGGCGACACACGCACAGCACGTGCGTGGCGGTGTGATAGCGGCGATGTGGCTCGCGGTGGTGGCCGAGCAGCCGCTCGAACGCCTCGTCGTGCCCGCGGCCAACGGCGTGCTGCCAGACGAGGCGGAGCTCGGCATCGGGTGCGGTCACGAGGCGAGCGTACGCGGACGTGACAGCCGAGCGCAGGGCGTGTGAGGCTCGCGCCGTGACCCTGTTGATCGACGAGCCCCGCTGGTGGCATCGCGGCATGCGCTGGTCGCATCTGGTGAGCGACGAGAGCCTCGATGAGCTGCACGCGTTTGCGCACGAGTTGGGCATTCCCGAGCGTGGCTTCCACGGCGACCACTACGACATCCCGGAGGAGCACTACGAGACGGTGGTGTCGATGGGTGCGGTGCCGACGACGAGTCGCGACCTCGTCCGACGGCTCCAGGCATCGGGCTTGCGTCTGAGCCCAGCGCAGCGTCGCGACAACACCTGACTCGATCACCATCGCTCGGGCTCGCCGATCAGCTCACGCGGGCACTCCGCGCCTGGCGGGCCGATGACGAACCACTCGACGAGCTCGATGCCGAACGACTCGGCGACCGCGCTCGCTTCGAGCCAGCGATCGACGTCACCTGGAAGGGTCGCTGCCCATGGACGGATGGAGGCGACAACGAGACCGGTGCCGCGTGGTTGCATCTCCATCGACCGACACAGGACTTCGACCACGTCGATGACGGCATCGGGTGACTCGGTGCCGCTGACGACGGTGATGACGTTGCCGCAACGGTCGCCGTCGAGCCCGAACGCGATGGTCTCGTGAGTGAGTGGGTGATCCATCGCCAGCGAGATGACGGCCAGTGCATCGTCGGCCCCGGTGATCGGATCGCGACCTGCCCGCGGGATGCGTGCGACCTGACGGCGGCGGCGGAGCGTGTGGTGGGTGTGGCGACGGCTCATCGCGACCTCCGGATGCAGGACCCCCGGTTCGAGGGAGTCGGTGTGAGGAGGGCCGCGGCGGCCGATCGCGTCCCGAAGGACCTACGGATCGTGCACGAGGGGTGTGACGCCTACGATGGCGCCATGGCCAAGCAGACCGGCGTCACGATCTACCACAACCCGAATTGAAACAGCTCGAGCAATGCAGTTGGCATTGCCGCAGAGTTGGGTGTTCCCGCTGAGATCGTCCTCTACCTGAAGACGCCGCCCGACGCCGCCACGCTGCGTTCGATCATCGCGAAGCTGGAAGACCCGGTCACCGACCTCGTCCGGCGCGACAGCCTCTGGAAGAAGCTCGGCCTCACCGATGCCGACGCCGAGACACCCGACCAGGTGGTCGAGCTGCTCGTGAAGCACAAGCAGCTCCTCCAACGCCCGGTCGTCGTCACCTCGACCACGGCCATCATCGGCCGCCCCAAAGACCGCGTCCGCGCCCTCCTCTCCTGACGCCGACGGCGCGAAGTGTCGCGCCAGGTCGTGAGGGTCACGACGAGACGCGACACTTCGCCGGAAATTCCGACCCGGAGCGGGTGGGGCCGCGTGCGTAGAGTCGGGTGATGTGACGTCCCCTGCTGCTGGTGCCCCTCCGCAGGCGCCGCTCGCATCGGGGTGGCCGCTGCTGCGCAGAATGCTCAAGGAGCAGCGCAAGGGGTTGATCGCCGGCATGGTGGTCGGGCTCCTGTGGACGGCCAGCAAGGTGACCGTCCCCCGCCTCACCCGATTGGCGGTCGACCGCGGTGTCATCGGTGGCGGGTCGCTGTGGTTCTGGGCGGGTCTCATCACGGCAGCTGCGGTGTTCGCCGGCGTGTTCTCGGGGTGGCGTCGACTGATCGCGTTCCGCGAGAGCCGCTACACCGAGACGGTCCTGCGCGAACGAATCTTCCAGCACATCATGCGGCTGCACGTCGGCTACCACGACCGCACGCAGACCGGCCAGCTGATGAGCCGAGCATCGAGCGATCTGCTGCAGATCCAGGGCTTCGTGGTGATGATCCCGATCACGGCGTCGAACTTCGCGATGGTCGTCGCCGTCGTCGTGGTGTTGTTCACGTCGCAGCCACTCCTCGCCGTGATCGCGCTTGCGCCGCTCCCGCTCGTGAACGTGCTGGCGCAGCGGTTCTCGCGCAGCATTCATCCGGCCGTGCTCGCGGTGCAGGCCGAGCAGGCGCAACTCGCGACGGTGGTGGAGGAGAGCGTCAGCGGCGTGCGCGTGGTGAAGGGCTTCGGCGCCGAGGGTGTGCAGGCCGAGAAGCTCGCGACGGAGGCGAACGACATCCGCACCGTCTCGCTCCACGCGGCGCGCATCCGCAGCACCTTCCTGCCCGCGCTCGACCTGCTGCCCAACCTCGGACTGATCGCCGTCCTCGGCGTCGGTGGTCATCGAGTGTTGAGCGGCGACATGCGGTACGGCCAGATGCTCGAGTTCATGCTGTACATCGCGCTGCTCGTGATGCCGCTGCGCAACCTCGGCATGACCGTCGCCTTCGGTCAGCGTGCATCGGCCGCGCTCCTGCGAGTGAACGAGGTGCTGTCGACCGTGCCCGAGGTGGCCGACGCGGCGCATCCTCGCCCGCTTCCCGCGGATCGCCCGAACGGCGGCGTGCGCTTCCAGCACGTCGGCTTCGGCTACGACGCCACCGCGCCGGTGCTGCGCGACTTCGACCTCACGATCGAGCCGGGTACCTCGGTCGCCCTGGTGGGAGCCACCGGGAGCGGGAAGTCGACGGTGGCGCGGTTGCTCACCCGCTTCTACGACGTGCAGGACGGAAGCGTCGAGATCGATGGCGTCGACGTCCGCAACCTTGCGCTCGGCGACCTGCGTCGTGCCGTCAGCGTCGTGTTCGAAGACACGTTCCTCTTCAACGATTCCGTCGTCGGCAACATCGCATTCGCAAGGCCCGATGCCGACGAGGCAGACGTCGAGCGAGCGGCGCGCCTTGCCGGCGCACACGACTTCATCACCCAGTTGCCCGCCGGCTATGACACGGTGATCGGCGAGCGTGGCTTCTCGCTCAGCGGCGGACAGCGTCAACGCATCGCGATTGCCCGAGCGATCTTGGCCGACCCGCGTGTACTCGTGCTCGATGATGCAACCAGCGCCGTCGACCCGTCGAAGGAGCACGAGATCCGCGACGCGATGGCGACGGTGATGCAAGGTCGCACCACGATCGTGATCGCCCACCGGCCGGGCACCATCGCGCTCGCCGACACCGTGGTGCTCATCGACGACGGCAAGGTCGCGGCGACGGGCACCCATGACGGGCTGCTTGCCGACAACGCGCGCTACCGCGAGGTACTCGCTGCGCTCACGGCTGAGTCGGATGAGGTGGTCGGCTGATGTGGGCAGCGTCCGCGGTGAGCGACGAGGACCGCCTCGATCGCGCCGAGACCAGCAAGGTGCTGCGCCGCTCGCTTGAGTTCGCAGCGCCCTATCGGCGCGACGTGTGGCGCGCGGTGATCTACGTGGTCGCTGCGACGTTGTGCACGGTGGCCGGCCCGCTGCTCGTGAGGTTCGCCACCGACCAGGGCCTGGCCCCGGACAAGCGGAACGTCACCGCCCTCAACGCGGCGATCGTCGCGTACGTCGCCGTCGTGGCAATCAACTACGTGGTGAGCCGCCAGCAGTACCTGGCGATCAACAACGCAGGTGAAGGTTTCCTCCGCGACCTTCGCCTCCGAGTGTTCGATCGGCTGCAAGCGCAGTCGATGGCGTTCTTCGATCGCAACAAGGCGGGCGTGCTCGTGTCGCGCATGACGGCCGATATCGAGAGCATGGGTGAGCTGATCCAGTGGGGCCTGCTCCAGTTCGTGTCGGCTGGCCTGCTGCTCGTGGTGACGCTCGCGGTGCTCACCATCATCAGCTGGGAGCTCACGCTGTTGCTGATGGTGGTGCTCCCGATCCTCGTGTTCGCATCCATTCGCTTCCAGCGTCAGTCGAACAAGGCCTACCTCGACATCCGCGACAAGGTCGGCCAGAACCTGTCGACGCTGCAGGAAGGGATCGCGGGGGTCCGCGTCATCCAGGCCTACCACCGTGAGGACGAGCAGATCCGGCGCTTCCACCGCTCGAACCGCGACCTCTACGCGGCGCACCTGCACAGCGTGAAGATCAGCGTGTGGTACTTCGGCCTGGTCGAGTTCGTCGGTGTGTTCGCGATTGCGCTGATCGTGGGCGTCGGCGGATGGCTCGCTCACCAAGGCTCGATCACCGTCGGGACGGTCGCCGCGTTCGTGCTGCTGCTGTCCAACCTGTTCGACCCGGTGCAGCAGCTCTCCCAGCTCTACAACACCGTCCAGTCGGCTGCCGCCTCGCTGCACAAGCTCTACGGCCTCATCGACACCGAGCCCGACGTGGCCGAGCATCCCCGACCTGTCGAACTGCCGACGACAGGCGCGCTCGTCGCACACGACCTGACGTTCCGCTACGACGGCGCAGAGCGCAACGCGCTCACCCACGTGAGCATCAGCGTGGCGCCGGGGGAGCGGCTCGCGCTGGTCGGCCCCACGGGTGCCGGCAAGAGCACGCTCGCGAAGTTGCTCTCGCGGCTCTACGACCCGACCGAGGGGTACGTCACGTTCGGCGATGTCGACCTGCGTCTCGCGTCGATGGCCTCGCTGCGCGAGCGCGTGGTGGTGGTGCCGCAGGAGGGCTTCCTGTTCGGCGGCACGATCCGCGAGAACATCCGCATCGCACGGCCGTCGGCCACCGACGACGAGGTGGCGCACTCGCTCCGCCAGATCGGCGCCCTCGATCGATTCATGGAGTTCACCGAGGGGCTCGACACCGAGGTGCGCGAACGCGGGTCGCGCCTGTCGGCGGGCGAGCGCCAACTCATTTCACTCGCCCGGGCCGCGCTCGTCGACCCGGCCGTGCTGGTGCTCGACGAGGCGACCAGCAACCTCGACCCCGGCACCGAAGCGGTGGTCGAACACGCGCTCGAGGCGCTGATGGTCGGCCGCACGGTGATCGTGGTGGCACACCGCCTGTCGACCGTGCAGCGCGCCGACCGGATCGCGGTGATCGACCACGCCAAGTTGGTCGAGCTCGGCACGCACGCCGAACTCGTGGCCGAAGGCGGGCGCTACGCAGCACTCGCCAGCGCGTGGGCCCGCTCGCAGCCGACCGCAGGCTGAGCGCCGCGGCGCTCGAGCGTCAGCGCTCGAAGACGAGCACGAACTCGAGCAGGCCGTCGTCCTTCACAATCGCGAACGAGTTCGACGGCGGTGGGATCTCGTACTCGGAGAACAGGATCGGGATCGAGCCGAGCACGCCGATCCGTCCACCCTCGAGCTTGGCCGTCAGGGGGAACGTGACGCTGCGGGTGACGCCGCGCAGCGTGAGGTCGCCCGTGGCGGTCGCCTCGACGGTGGCGCCTTCGGCTGGTGCTGCGCCGAGTTCGATCGGCGCGGTGAGGGTGAACGTCGACGTCGGGAACTCGTCGGTCGACATGATGCGTGACCGGTACTGGCCATCTCGCCGATCGGAGTCGCTCGTCACCGAGGCCATGTCCACCTCGAACGTGGCCGTCGTGAGTGTGAGTGCGGTGTCGTCGCCGTCGAGCGCCAGGGTGCCGGTGACCTTGCTGGTCCGGCCGACACCTTCGGTGTCGACCCCGCCCAACACTTCCTGCACGCGGTAGCCGACCACCGAGTCGGCGTTGATCGTCCACGACCCGGCGAGTCCGGCGGGCGCAGCAGCGTCCGTGGTGGTGGGGCCGGCGATCGTGGTGGGGCTGGCGTCGGTGCCGCCAGCGACCGTGGTGGTGACGAGCGCTTGGTCGAGATCGCCCTGGTCGAGTGCGGCAGGGCCGTCGTCCTTGACGAAGAGGAGGAAGCCGTAGACGCCGAGCACGCCGAGGACGACGACTCCGACGATGGCCAGGACGATCTTGGCGGTGCGAGACATGTCACCCATCTTGGCCGATCGTGCGCCGGTAGGGTCGTCAGACGTTGTGAGCAATCACCCCCTTCGCCCCCTTCGCCGCCGCGCGGTCCGTCTGCTGTGGTCGGCGGCCGTCCTGTCCGACATCGGCACCTGGGTGCAGCTCATCGTCGTGGGGAGCCTCGTCGCGGCGCACTCCGGCTCGGCCGTGCAGACCGGACTCATCGCGCTCGCCACCTTCATGCCCCAGGGCATCGCCTCACCGATCGGTGGTCTGCTGGCCGATCGATTCGACCGTCGCAAGGTGTTTGCGTGGGCGCTCCTGCTGCAGGCCTGTATGACCGGCGTGCTCGCCGTGGCGCTCGGGCTGGGCGTGCGCAACCCGGTCGTGCTCGCCGCGATGATCCTGCTCGGATCGGCGAGCGGTGCACTGGGTCAGCCCAGCTATGCGGCGATGCTGCCCGACCTCGTGCCCCCGGACGAGTTGATGGCGATGCTGTCGCTCGGGGTCTACTCGTGGAACGCCGGCCGCATCGTCGGCCCACTGCTCGGCACCCTGCTGGCCGCCACCGTCGGCCCGGCGTGGACGGTCGGCTTCAACGCGATCACGTTCGTCGGCCTCTCGATCGCGGTGTGGATGGTGCGTCGACCGTTCGCGCCACACGGCAGTTCGGGCTCCATCAGCGAACGTCTCGGCGACGGCTGGCGCGCCATGCGCAGCACGCCCGGCTGCTGGCACGGCGTGGTGCTGCTGGTGCTGTTCAACCTCACCGTGGTGCCGTTCATGGGGCTCGTGCCGATCTACGCACGGACGGAGTTCGGCGGCGCTACCGGCCTCGCCGGCGTGATCAGCTCCACCCAGGGCATCGGCGCAATCATCGGCGGCGTCGCCATCACCATGATGGCGTCGCGGCGGTTCCGTTCCGACCTGATCCTCCGGGTGATGGGAGCGCTCTCGATCGGCCTCGCGTGCTACGCACTTGCGCCGAATCGTGCGACGGTCGCACTGGCTGCCGGTGTGCTCGGTGCTGCGGCGTCGGGCATGTTCATCACCGCCTCGGCCGTCATCCAGCGCGACGCACCGCCGGAGAGTCGCGGCCGTGTGCTGTCGATCATGCAGGCCGTGATGGGCGTGTCGTACGGCTTCGGGATCATGTTCATCGGGTCGATCGGCGACCTCACGTCGCTACGCATTGCATTCCTCGCCGGATCGATGCTGTTGCCGCTCGGCTTCTTCGTCCTCACCCGACGCTCGCCGAACTGGCGACGCGCACTCGACGGCGATGAACTGGCGATCGAACGCAGCGTCATCACACCCGCCCGCTGATCCCGGTACGGTGGCCAGATGCCCCGTGAACGCATCTACACCAAAGCCGGCGACGACGGGACGACGGGCCTCTTCTACGGCGGTCGCGTTCCGAAAGACAGCGAACTCCCCACCGCCTACGGCACCGTCGACGAAGCGCAAGCGGTGCTCGGCCTCGCTCGTGCGCAGGCCGGGCCGCACTCGGAGGTCTCCGAGCGGCTGGTGCCGATCATGCGCGACCTCTGGGTGCTGATGGCCGAGCTGGCCACGCTCCCCGAGAACCGCAGCAAGCTCGACGCGGGCGTGTCGAGCGTGACCGAGGAGATGGTCGACCGGCTCGAGCAGGCGATCGACGAGCTCGACGAGCGCTTCGAGCATCCCACCGAGTTCGTGGTGCCCGGCGGCAACCTCGTCGCTGCGTGGCTCGACCTCGGTCGCACTGTGGTGCGCCGCGCGGAGCGTCTCTCGCTGCGCGCCGCGCTGCCGCCGTCGCAGGTGGTTCCCTACCTCAATCGCCTGAGTGATCTGCTGTGGACGATGGCGCGCTGGCACGAGGGCACGAGTCTCATCGCCCGGGAAGTGCCAGACTGACGCTCCATGAGCGTCAATGTCGACATCGTCAAGTCCGTCCCCCGCAGCGTCGAAGCCATCGGCGTGCCCGTGTTCGCATCGGGCCCGGTGCCGCGCCAACTCGGCCTCAACCGTGCGTCACTCGCCGCGAACGGGTTCGAAGGCAAGCCCGGTCAGGTGCTGGTGCTGCCGTCGGCCACCGGCCCCGCACTCATCGCCATCGGGCTCGGTGAACCGAGCGCGCTCGATGCGCACGGCCTGCGCCGTGCCGCCGCCGCGCTCGTCCGCGCCGCCGGCAAGCGCGCCACGATCGCCACCGCCCTCGCCGACATCGACGGTGTCGACGCGAAGGTGGCCGGCCAGGCGATCGTCGAAGGCATCGTCCTCGCGGCCTACCGGTACATCGGCTTGAAGACCGACCGCACGTCGCTCAGCAACCTCGAGAGCGTGAGCCTCGTCGTCGGCGACAAGCGCAGCACCGGCGTGCGCGCCGGGGTCGATCGCGGCACCGCCACCGCGGCCGCAGCGTCACTCGCCCGCGACCTCGCCAACATGCCGCCCGCGTACCTCACCGCGCGCCACATCGCCGACCGGGCGGTGGAGATCGCGAAAGAGACCGGTCTGCAGGTGGAGGTGTTCAACAAGGACCAGCTCGCTGCGCTCGGCTGCGGCGGCATGATCGGCGTCAACCAGGGCAGCACCGAGCCGCCCCGTCTCGTCCGCCTCAGCTACACGCCACGCAACCCCACCGGCCACCTCGTGCTCGTCGGCAAGGGCGTCATGTACGACTCGGGTGGCATCAGCCTCAAGCCGAGCGACGCGAGCCACGCCAAGATGAAGATGGACATGAGCGGTGCCGCCGCCGTGCTCGGCACGCTCAGCGTGTTGAAGGCATTGAAGTGCAAGGCGCAGGTCACCGGTTACCTGATGTGCACCGACAACATGCCGTCGGGCAGCGCGCTGAAGCTCGGCGATGTGCTCACGTTCCGCAACGGCAAGACCGCCGAGATCCACAACACCGACGCCGAGGGCCGACTCGTGCTCGCCGACGGCCTGTCGCTCGGTGTGGAGCAGGAGCCCGATGCGATCGTCGACATCGCCACCCTCACCGGTGCTGCGATCGCCGCACTCGGCCCGAAGATCGCCGCGGTGCTCGGCAACAACCAGTCGTTCGTCGATCAGGTGCTCGCCGCGTCGAAGCGCACCGACGAATCGCTGTGGCAGTTGCCGCTCGCAAAGGAGTACCGCAAGTTCATCGACTCGCAGGTAGCCGACATGAAGAACGTCGGCGGCCCGTATGCAGGTGCGATCACCGCGTCGCTGTTCCTGTCGGAATTCGTCGGCGAGGTGCCGTGGGCGCACCTCGACATCGCTGGCCCGATGGACTCCGACACCGACGACGGCTGGCTGTCGCGCGGCGCCACCGGCTTCGGCACCCGCACGCTCATCGAGCTGGCCACCACCTTCACCGCCCCCTGACCCGCGACCCGGGGCTGCTGGGCGCCGTCTTGGCCTCCAGTGACTCCCGGTCTGGGGTGACGTGCATCGCAGTGGCGGGTGAGATGCCGAGGCCGAGCAGTTGGCGCTCGATCGCCTCGGGTGGATCACCCGCGGCGCGCATCGCCTCCGCGAGCAGCGTGGCGCGGCGCAACTCATCCGGCGTGGTGGTGCGGACGCGCCAGGCGTCGTGCGCGTTGCGGAGGTACGGCGGCATGCGCGCGAGTTGACGGGCGCTCACCGGTGGAAGCTTGCGGCGCACGGCGAGACCACCGTCGACGCCCCGCGCTGCGCCGAACATCACACAGCGATTCATCGAGCGGGCGAACGGGTTGCTCACGTTCGGCGCGAACACCAGGCCGATCGAACTGGCCGTCTGATCGAGGTCGAGCTCGTAGCCGCCCGGATATTCGTCGAGGCCGGTCACCATGCGACGCAACAACCAACTCGCCGTCGGCCCGAGCACGTTCAACCAGAACAGCTCCGCATACGACGACCGGGCGTCGTAGCCGACGTTGTCGTGCCACGGGACCACGATGAGTGTCGGCTCCTCCAGGACGAGATCGACAGTGGCGGACAGCGGCATGGTTCCTCCCGAACATGTGCGGACGACGTGCTGATGACGGGCGCCGCATCGTGTCGGTCGGAAGCGCTACATCACCTCGTGCGGGGCGACGACGATGCGCGGATCGGGGCGGCCCACGCCCTCGACGTCCTTGCCGTCGTAGTCGAACAGCGATAGCACGTGCCGCATGGTCTCGAGTCGCGCACGCTTCTTGTCGTTCGACTTGATGACGGTCCACGGCGCGATCACGGTGTCGGTAGCGGCGAACATCGCTTCCTTCGCCTCGGTGTACGCATCCCACTTGTCGAGCGACGCGAGGTCCATCGGCGAGAGCTTCCACTGCCGAACGGGGTCGAGTTGGCGGATCACGAAGCGGGTCCGTTGCTCTTGGCGCGACACGGAGAACCAGAACTTGATGAGATGGATCCCGGACCGCACGAGGGACTCTTCGAACGCAGGCGCCTGACGCAAGAACTCCTGGTACTCGGCGTCGGTGCAGAACCCCATCACCCGTTCGACGCCGGCCCGGTTGTACCACGAGCGGTCGAACATCACCATCTCGCCAGCGGCGGGCAAATGTGCGACGTAGCGCTGGAAGTACCACTGGGTCTGCTCACGTGGGCTCGGCTTACTGAGCGCGATCACCTGCGAGCCGCGCGGGTTGAGGTGCTCGGTGAAGCGCTTGATGGTGCCGCCCTTGCCGGCGGCGTCGCGGCCCTCGAACAGCATCACGATCTGCTGGCCGGTGTCTTGCACCCATTGTTGCAACTTCAACAGCTCGATCTGGAGGAGTCGCTTCTCCACGTCGTACGACATGCGCGACATGCGTTCGAGGTAGGGGTAGTCCTCGCGCCAGGTGTCGAGCTCGGCGCCGGTGTCGGCCCACTGCAAGACCGGCTCGCGCTCGGAGTAGACGACGCGCACCTTGGCCATCAGTTCGCGGAGGTCGTCGGGCAACTGGGCGCTGTCGGGGACGGCCTCGACGGCCGGAATCGCATTGGGCGGCAGCGGCGCTGGCGGTGCCGGCGGCGCAACAGGCGGCGCAGCCTGCGGTGCAGGTTGCGCGGTGCGCCCGCGTAGCCATCGGCGCCGAGTGCCTGGTCGTCGATTCGGAGGGGGGAGCACACTCACGACATCGACCGTAGTGCGCGGCCGCGTGACATGCCTCCCGCGTCGGGGCTGGCAGCATGGGGGCGTGCAGGGAGACGACATGGCGGCAGCGGGCGACGCACTGGCCCGTGGGTCACGCATCGTCGTGTTCACCGGCGCCGGCATCTCGACCGATTCGGGCATCCCCGACTACCGGGGGCCGAACGGCGTGTGGACCACGAACCCGAAGGCCGAGAAGATGTCGTCGCTCGAGCACTACCTCGGCGATCCGGAAGTGCGGATGCTGGCGTGGCAGAACCGGCTTCGGTCAGCGGCGTGGACGGCGTCGCCCAATGCCGGTCACCGTGCGCTCGTCGAGGTCGAACGGCACGGCCGGCTCGAGAAGTTGGTGACGCAGAACATCGACGAGCTCCACCAGCGCGCGGGCCATGACCCGACGAACGTGATCGAGGTGCACGGCACGATGTGGTGGTCGCGGTGCTGGGGATGCCACGACCGCCGCCCGATGGCCGAGTCGCTCGATCGTGTTCGAGCAGGGGAGGACGACCCGCCCTGCCTGCTCTGCGGTGGCGTACTCAAGAGCGACACGATCTCGTTCGGCCAGGCGTTGGAGCCGGAGGTGATCGATGCAGCGCTCGTTGCCGCCGAGCGGGCTGACGTGCTCCTCGTCGCCGGGTCGAGCCTGTCGGTGTTCCCCGCCGCGAACATCGTGCCGAGGGCGAAATCGGCTGGCGCCACGGTGATCATCGTGAACGGGGAGCCGACGAGGATGGACCGCTTCGCCGACTACCTCATCATCGGAGCGCTCTCGGAGGTGCTCCCCGCACTGGTGCGTGAATCCCGACTGCATTGGTAGGCTTTGAGTCATGGCAACGTTCCGTGACCTGCTCGCCGCCGCCAAGAACGAGATCACCGAGATCGACACCGCCGGAGCCGAGGCACGCATCGCCGCCGGCGCCGTCGTCCTCGATGTCCGTGAGCCCGATGAGTACGACCAGGGGGCGATCCCCAACGCGATCCACATTCCCCGCGGCCATCTCGAGGCGCAGGTGGAAGGGCGCCTGCTCGACAAGAACGCCCAGGTCGTCGTGTACTGCGCCGGTGGAGTCCGGAGTGCGTTCGCGGCCAAGACGCTGCAAGAGCTCGGCTACGTCGACGTGTTGTCGATGGCCGGTGGCTTCGGTCGGTGGAAGGACGAAGGCCGCGATTGGAAGACGCCGGTCGTGCTCACCGCCGAGCAGCGCAACCGCTACCAGCGTCACCTTCTGTTGCCCGAGGTCGGCGTCGCCGGTCAGGCGAAGCTGCTCGGCGCGAAGGTGCTCATGCTCGGCGCAGGCGGTCTCGGATCGCCCGCGGCGCTGTACCTGGCGGCCGCCGGTGTCGGCACGATCGGCATCGTCGACATGGACGAGGTCGATGCCTCCAACCTGCAGCGCCAGATCCTCCACAACATCGACCGCATCGGCGACCGCAAGGTCGACTCGGCGAAGAAGACCATCGCCTTGCTCAACCCCGACGTCAACGTGGTCACCTACGACACGCGTCTCGATGCGTCGAACATCCTCGACATCATCGCCGGCTACGACGTGATCGTCGACGGCGCCGACAACTTCCCGAGCCGCTACCTGCTCAACGACGCGAGTGTGAAGCTCGGCATCCCGGTCGTGCACGGCTCGATCTTCCGCTTCGAAGGCATGGTCAGTGTGTTCCACCCGACCGAGGGCCCGACCTACCGCGACATGGTGCCCGAGCCGCCGCCCGCCGAGCTCGCCCCCAGCTGCGCCGAGGCCGGCGTGCTCGGCGTGCTGCCCGGCATCATCGGCAGCATCCAGGCGCTCGAGACCATCAAGGTGATTCTCGGTCTGGGTGAGCCGCTGATCGGCCGCATCCTTGCTGTCGACACCACCGAGATGACCTTCCGCACGTTCAAGCTGCAGAAGGATCCGGCCAACCCGGTGACGTGGGAGAACCGCGACCGCATCATCGTGCAGGACCTCGAAGGGCTCTGCGCCCCCGGTCTGTCGCACTGACGTCGTCCTGCGGGCCGAATCTCAAGGTCCCGTCAAGGCGAGGTGAACACTCCCTCCGTGGGCTTGAGTTCGAGCCCCGGGATGCCGAACTTCTCCTGGTTGCGTTCGCAGGAGGGGATTGATCTGGGTTACGAACTCGTCAACGAGTCGGAAGTGGGCTTGTCCGGACCGGCACCGTTGGTCGGCGATTTAGCGACGTGGCCGGAGCCGCTCGCTCCGGGGGCGACGGGCGACACCGTCGACTACGCCTTTCGGCGCTCCCCTGATCGCCGGAGCATGGTCCTCCTCGACGCCGATGGCGAGCCCTTCGTGGTCAACCGCAGCGACTTCTATCTGCAGTACGCCGGTCGCCTGGGGTTCGGCCGAGCGCTGCTGTCACGACGGCTGATCGACAGCACCAACATGACGCCGCCGCCGATTGTCGATTCGTCGATGCCGGTGTGGCTCGCAGGCCTCGAAGTCGTCGATCGTGACATCAGCACCGTCGACGACATCGGTGTGCGGGATGCCTCCGGTCGGCTGGGCACGGTGTCGATGTCCACGCTGTTGCATGTGCTGCGAAGGCAGGCGGAGGACATCGGCGCCGAGTACCGCCGCCTCGCCGAGCGGCTGAAGCAGCAGGCGCTGTACGACGGGCTGACCGGACTGCCCAATCGCGCGGCGTTCGCGACGGAGGGAGCGGCGATCGTCAATGAGGCTGCCCGATGTGGGGGTGGAGCGGTGGTGTTCTGCGACCTCGACGGGTTCAAGGCGATCAACGACCGGTTCGGCCACGCCATCGGCGACGCGGTACTGACCGCGGTGGCGCGGCGCTTCCAGCGGGTGATGCCGCCTCGCGCGATGCTGGCCCGACTGGGCGGCGACGAGTTCGCAGTCGCATTGTCCGGTGACCTGCCGCTCGCCAAGGCGCTTGCCGCCGAGCTGCGCCGGAGTTTGGCGGAGCCGGTGGACGCACTCGGCACAGCGGTCGGACTCGGGGTCAGCGTCGGGATCGCGACGACCGCCGAATCCACCTCGTTCGATGCCCTCGTGCAGCGCGCCGACGATGCGATGTACGCCGCGAAGCGCGATGGGCGTGGCGTCTCGACGTGGCGGCGGACGGCGCACGATCACTGCACGTTGGAGCGCGTGGCGGTCGAATTGTTGCCCGCCCTGGAGAGCGGCGAGCTGCGCGTGTTGTTCCAACCGCTGATCGAACTGGGCGGGCGTCGTGCGATCGGCGCGGAGGCGCTGCTGCGATGGAACCATCCTGAGCTCGGCGCGATCTCGCCGGCCGACTTCATCCCCATCGCCGAGGCCGAGGGTTTGATGTTGCCGGTCGGCCGGTGGGTGATCGAGCGTGCGCTCGATGCGACTGCTGAATGGCAAGCGCTCGACCACGACTTCGGGATCCACATCAACATGTCGACCACGCAACTGCTCGATGACGCGCTGTTCGGCGTGTTGCAGTCGGGCACACGAGCGCGCGGCGTTGATCCAAGAAGCGTGACACTGGAAGTCACCGAGACGGCCCTCATGACCGATGTCGGCCAGTCGATCGACGTCCTCGACCGCCTGCGCGGCGCTGGCTTCAAGATCGCGATCGACGACTTCGGGGTGGGGTATTCCAGCCTCGCCTACCTCGCCGATCTCCCCATCGACGTCGTGAAGATGGACGCACGATTCACGCGCCGCCTGCTGCGCAGCGAGCGCGACCGCCAGCTCAGCTCCGGCGTCGCAGCGATGGGTCACGCACTCGGGCTCACGGTGGTCGCCGAAGCAGTGGAGCTCGAAGACGAGCACGACCACCTCCTTGCGCTCGGCTTCGACGTGGGGCAGGGCTACCTCTACGGCCGCCCCGGCGTGGACCCCACCGCGCAGCCCGTTGCGCTCGAGCAGGTGTTCAGCGCCGCCGCCCACTGACCCGCGACGGTGAGGTTCCAACCGATCGGTGCGGGCTGAGCCTCACGAACGGGGCTTAGGACGCTGGGCGGGGAGGTCGGGTCAGCGACTCTGACCGTGCCGCGACGACCGCGCGAGCGGGCAGGGGATCAGGCGGTGGCGACTGCCTTGCTGACCAGGGCAATGATGGCTGCGCCGTCGAGGCCGCGTCGCCGGGCCTGACGGACGAACTCGTCGGCCTCGGATCGCGCGAGTGGGTCGACCTGCGACACGAGCCGTGGTGCTGCGACCTCGGTGCCGCGGCGGCCGCGTTGGCGCACCAAACCGTCGTCCTCCAACTCGCGATAGGCGCGTGCCACGGTGTTGGGCGCTACGTCGAGGTCGCCGGCGAGTTGGCGGATGGTCGGCAGTGGGGCACCAGGGGAGAGCGCCCCGGTGGCGATGGCGTGGGTGATCGCCGACTTGATCTGCACATACGGCGGCTCCTTCCCGTCGGGCTGTAGTTCGATGATCACGCCGCCGCCTCGGGTACGGGCGGGAGCCGACGCCGGAAGGGCGCGAACCGAGGGACGGCGCGGAACGACAGCCCAAAGCCCACGATTGCGCCGAGCCCTGAGACGGCAGCGCCGTAGCCTCCGATGCGGCGCAGCGGCCACGGCAGATCGTGGCCATACCACGAGACGCGGACGGCCACGAAGTACGTCGTCATCGCGCTGCACATCAATGCCATGCCCGACAGCGACACCAGCGACGCGCTGCGGATGGCGTGGTGCACTGCATTGATGTCGGGCTGACCGGCGGTTTGCGGTCGGCGGGCAATCCGCGACCCGAGCCAGAGGATCACAACCGTCAACGCGAGCGAGCCGCCGCCGACGGCAACCATCGAGAGCGGTGCAGGAGTCCACGAACTCGGGTAGCGCTCGGCTCCAATCGGGCCCATCGAGGCGTAGATGGCGGTGCAGGCGACGGTGAGCACGCTGCAGACACCGATTGCGACGAGCACCCACGGTCGCACATATTCGGTAATCGAGCGTGGTCGCAGCGAGGCCCGTCGTGGCCCCGATGCGGCCGGCCGGGGCCGAAGCCACTCGCCGACGGTGGCACCCAGTGCGTACCCCACGGCGATCGGGAGGAAGCCCCAGTTGGACTGCGGCCCACCGACCGATTCCCAGATCCTGAGGCCCACGAACACCAACACGGCACCGCCGATGCGCCAGGCACGACTCCACAGGATGTAGCTCGACAGCAGACCGCGGTTGGTGGGCGTCACCTCGAGCTCGTAGGCGTCGGCGAACAGGCCGAGGTGCCGAGCGGTGGGTGGAAGTGCTGCCAGGCTCACCACGGCGGCGACCACGCAGATCGAGATGAGTACCTGGCTAGTGATGAGCACGCTCTTTTTGTATCAGATGATGCAATACAAAGCAATCGTGTGTCACGCGGTTGCGACCTCGATGTCTTCGACGCGCAGTACCTCGCGCTCTTGTGTGACGACGCCGGCGATCACGAGGGCGGC
>JBMOFX010000021.1:0-19642 GCA_049318665.1 Ilumatobacteraceae bacterium
GCCTCCACTTCCGTCTTTGGAGTTAACGAGCGATGACCTGGCCTTGGGGCTTCCCGTTGGTCAGGATGGTCGTGTATCGCCGCTTGCGCCGTTGCGGGTATCCCCGAGGGTGGCCCTCGAGGCATCCATCCGAGAAGCGCTCTCGCACCCTCCGTGTGCCGTTGCGTTCTCGGGTGGCCGTGATTCGTCCGCATTGCTTGCACTCGCAGTACAGGTGAGCCAGCGAGAAGGTCTTCCCCCACCGATTGCCATCACATGTGTCTACGACGACCCCAACACGGATGAACTGGCGTGGCGTCGCATCGTGCTTGACCATCTGGGGGTCGACGACGTCGAGGTGTTCATCACCGACGAACACGTCCAGACCGGGGCGCCCGGGGAGGCGATGTATCGGCGGAACGGTTTGCAGTTCCCATCCAACTCCATCGGGAACATGACGCTCGCCGAGAGAATCCCTGGTGGCACCTTGATTTCCGGAACGGGTGGCGATGAGATGTTGGGATGGACTGCGGACCCGGTCTTTCGCTGGTTCCGTCATCAGCGGCCGCGGCTTAAGGACGTCGCCCGGTTCGCGAAGCTGAGGCGTCCCGGTGCCTCAGCCGACGTCGGCCACTTCATGTTGCGCGAGCATCATTGGATCCGCGACTCGGCACGTCCCCGGCTTGAGAAGCTGATGGGCGGCGGCGAACTGGCGAACCCCGCGCGTTTCGATGCGGCGATACGGGCATTTGTCTCCGCTCGGTACTACCTCGCTATGCAGCAGTCGCGAAGAGCTGCCGGGGACTTCGCGGGAGCCACGATCGTGGCCCCGTTCTTCGACCGTCGGTTCATGGCCGCATGGGCGAACGCGAACAGGCGTGCGGGCCCGCGAGACCGTTCCGCCGCTATGGACCAGCTCTTCGGTGATCTGCTCCCAACGCAGACGCTGCACCGGCAGAGCAAGGCTGGTTTCAACGCGGCGTACCATCGAGTCGACGAAGAGTTCCTTTCGGAGTGGAAGGGCGAAGGGGTCCCGACGGAATTGGTGGACATCGAGGCGCTTCGCCATGAATGGTCCAAGCCGGCACCTCACGGGATGGCCAATCTCCTGCTGCAACGGGCGTACTTCACCTGGAAGCAAGCCTGAAACGATTCCTGGGTCGTTCGGCCTACGTGAGCCCTGCAGCACTCATGACAAGGCCGCTACCCTCGAGGTCATGGAGGTCGCATGAGCGCTGAGCCGATGCGCCTTCCGCCACCTTCGAATCACGCGCTGTGGGCCACCCAACGAGCGATCCTGACGTTCGGTCATCTCATGCCCGCACAGCTTCAACGACTCAGCGATGACGAATGGTCTCGGCTGAGTCGTTGGGCCGGAGCGGAGCGAGTGCTCGGTCTAGCCTGCCACGCACTCCTCGATCAGCCCGAATTGACCTCGGCGCAGCGCGCAGAATTGGAACAACTCGGCCACTGCGCCTCGATGATCTCGCTCCACGTGGATGCGAGCGCCCGGCGCGCAGGCCGGCGGCTCTCCGATGCCGGGGTGGACTTCCGGGTACTGAAGGGGTACGGCACCGCCCGCATCCTTTATCCCGATCCGTCTTGGCGACAGTACGGGGACTTCGATGTGCTCGTTCGACGAGACGACTTTGAGCGGGCGGTGAAAGCCCTGTCCCCGAGTCTGGTCGGCTCGCCTCCCGCCCAGCCCGGCCCCGCGCGGCGAAGCATTGTCAAGGAGTATCCGCTGCTCGACGACCGTGGCATCGAGATCGATATGCATGTTGCCGTGCAGGGGTCCCTCTTTACCAGCACGCTCGACACTGCTGTGCTCTTCAGCGGAGGTCAGCCCATTCCGGGCGCGGAGCACATGTTCGCACTCTCTCCGACCGGCTTGTTCGTGCACGCAGTCCTGCATGTTTCGACGGTCAACTGGCGAACTTCATCGATCCCTGACGTTCTCCGGCTGGCCGAAGATGTTGACCCCCTCGACGAGGAGTTTCGCTCGCTCATCCGCACCCGGCAGCAGCAAGCGCTCTTCGCCTGGGCCCTTGGCCGTGTGTTGTTGTGGGCACCGCTTCCGGACGCTTGGCAGGGGTTCCGCGATCGATACCACCCCGTCGGTCGACAAGCGAGTCTCTACGAGTGGGTCCACGTGTCGGAAGAACGAGCTCGGCTGGCGAACACCCTCCTCGGGCCACGGCGGTTGAAGCGACTTGCCGAGACCGTGTGGCCTTCGCAGGAGTTCCTCGAAGAGTGGGGCATCGATCACTTCGGCAACCTTCGACGGCTGTTCAGCGATGCGGTCACTGCGGCCGGCCGCCGCTGACGACTCCTAGTCGAGCGCGCCGAGAAAGCCGGATGCCATGTTCTCGACGTTGTAGACGGATCGAACTCGTTCTTGGATTGCCGGATGCTGAATCTCACCGTTCTGAGTCGCTGAGTCCAACTCGAGCAACACCTTCGCCAGGGCATCAGGAGTGGCGGGGTCGAACGGAAAGGCGTTCCCACCCGGGACGGCGAGAGACACCTCCGGCGAGTGGTTCGAAACCAGCGGGTAGACGAACGGCACGCCCCGAACGAGACTCTGCGTGATGTTGAGGCCGACGTAGCCGCCGCAGACAGCGGCGATCGCCCCCTGGTACAGCTCGTTGAGCATCTCGCCGTCAAAGGACTCACCCAGGAAGTCGACGCGGTCCTCAACTCCGAGTTCGACGGCGAGTTGCCGCAGCGATGCGGCCTCGGGCCCTGTCCCAACGATGACCAGGCGCCGGTCCGCACGATGTTCCTCCGAGACGACCTGAGCGAAGGCGCGAAGCGTCAGGTCAACACCCTTCGATCCGGTCAAGCGACCTACGTAGAGGAAGCTCGACCTGCTCGAATCAAGCCGGACATCGGGGATGCCTTCCTCGCGGTCGGTCGAGTTCGGTGCGACCTTCACCGCCTTCCCGGGGAACCTCTCGCGGAAGTGGAGGGCCTCCTCCTCCGTGTAGGCGATCACGCCGTTCGCCATCCGAACCTGGAGTGAACGGCCCAACTTCGGCCCCACGTCGCCGAGGGAACGACCGCGGAAGTGGCCCCACACCAACACTCGTCGGCGAAGGATCCGAGCGGCGGCGAGCGCAAGCCATGTATTGATGATTCGGGGGTTCAGCTCCAGTACCCAGACCCGCGACGGCAGCAGACCTCGCAGGAAGCCGACCTGGTACGCAAAGCGCCGGCCGAAGAAGAACTTGTTGAACAGTTCCACATCGACCTGATCCGGCTCGAGCCCACGGGTGACGCTGGGCTCGAGCTGGGTTGCACCTGACCCGATTCGTATGCTGCCGCCGCTCTGCCGCCGCAGCTCTGCGACGAAGTCCCGTCGGTAGCCGGGGAAGGCGAGTTGGTTGACGCCGAGTTCGACCGCGGGATGCTTGCGGTCGCTGACTCCGATCGCGAGCGGTGCGGCACGGACCGTCGTCTCATGTCCTCCCTCGGGCAACGGTGGCCCCAGAACAATGGAGACATCCGGCTCCGGGGAAAGGGTGACCCACGCACCTCCGAGAATCGAACGTGCGATGTGCTCGACCTCGAACGAATAGACCGCTCGCTCGGCGACCTCCGTGGCGGGTGCTTCGCGGAGCTCCCGGTAGCGCTCCGCCGTCATGCTCCGAAAGAGATCGATGAGTTCGTCAGCGAACGGCGGGCCGACGGCGAGCCCACATGACAGCGCCTCGACGACCGCTCCGCAGGCCGAGCCGTCGACAGCCAGACATGGAATGCGACGAGCGACGGCATGGTAAAGGCGATTCGGGAGCAGCAGCCTCGAGTTGTCGCCGTCGCTGATGTCGAAAGCGCAGATGAAGTGCATGTCGTCGAACAGCGCGTCGATTTCAGTCTCGTTGTATTCACCATGTCGATGGAAGTTCGGCGTGGTGCGGCTCACCTCATCGAGGTCGGCCTCGATCGCCGCCCCCCATCCCCAGACGTGGACTTCCACCTGATCGGGAAGTGCACGGGCGAGCGCTGCAAGCGCGCGCAACGTATCGGGGCATCGCAGCAGGCCATGCCAACAGATCTTCCAGGGACCATTCGGCGCAGGGGCCGACGGCTGCCGGATCGGACCTGTGGCCTTGTTCTCCAACAGGAACGTGCTCGCACCGTTCGGAATCACATCGCGGTAGTACTTCCAGTAGAACCAGGGGCTGGTCACCACCAGCGCCGTCAGCGGCCTGCAGAGGAATCGCTCAGCGGAACGCACCAAGCGGGTCGCAGGCCGCTGCGGGACTTGGATGTTCGTGAGATCCGCCACGTCGTACACCAGGCGGCGCGGCCCACCGAGAAACAGGCGGGCCACTCGTGCAAGCACCAGCATCTCGATCGTGTTGGCCCACACGACATCGGCTGAACCGACTTGGCGGGCAAAGCGAATCACTCGACGCAGGTACGACGGAACATGCAACAACCGGCGAAGTCGGCCACCGTCTTTCGACCAACCGAGGTCGAAGAACGGAACCACGTCGGCATCGGGGTGTCGGAAGCTCTGGCGGCTGAACGCTGCGAGGTGCACGACGTGCCCAGCCTTCGCGAGATCCGACGTTCTCGTGACGCTCTTTCGGTGGTACGCGTTCGAACTGAAAAACACGATCGTCGCCACGGACGGATCCCTTCTGCGGACTCAAGAACCCGCCGGTTCTACGCTAATGGATTGGTGTCACGACCGGCCGCTGGGTTCACCGGACTCCGATGATGTGCGGTCGAATCGGGAGTTCGGGGCCTATGGTTCTCACGCGATTCACCGCCACGTCTCCAGGAGCACCACCCTCATGTCGATCGCCATCATCACTGGCTCTGCTGGCCTTATCGGCTCGAGCGCCGCAGCCCACTTCTCGTCACTCGGCCTCGATGTCGTCGGGGTTGACAACGACATGCGAAGCGTCTTCTTCGGCCCCGAGGGATCGACGTCGTGGATGCGCGGCAACCTCGAGCGCACACTGGGCGCGAGCTACACGCACGCCGAGATCGACATCCGCGATCGCGACTCGATCATGCGACTCTTTGCCCGGTACGCGGCCGACATCTCGGTCGTCATCCACACGGCAGCCCAGCCCTCACACGATTGGGCGGCCCGAGACCCGTTCACTGATTTCGATGTCAACGCCGTTGGCACGCTGAACGTGCTGCAGGCAACACGCGAGCACTGCCCCACCGCCCCGTTCATCTTCACCAGCACCAACAAGGTGTATGGCGACACGCCGAACTCGCTCCCACTCGTCGAGCTCGAGCGGCGGTGGGAGATCGATCCGACGCACACCTACGTCAACGGGATCCGGGAAGACATGTCGATCGATCAGTGCCTGCACAGCGTGTTCGGTGCGTCGAAGGTGGCGGCCGACGTGATGGTGCAGGAATTCGGCCGATACTTCGACATGCCCACGGCGTGTTTCCGCGGTGGCACGCTCACGGGTCCGAATCACTCGGCCGCCGAGCTGCACGGATTTCTCGCCTACGTGATGCGATGCACGATGAGCGGGACCCACTACAACGTCTTCGGCTACGGCGGCAAGCAGGTCCGCGATGCCATCCACTCCAGCGATCTCATCGCATGCTTCGAGCGCGTGTGGCGAGCACCGCGGGTCGCCGAGGTCTACAACATCGGCGGTGGCCGATTCTCCAACTGCAGCGTCCTCGAGGCGATCGACCTGTGTCAGGAGATCACCGGCAAGGAACTGGCGTGGGACTACGTCGAACAAAATCGCATCGGCGATCACATCTGGTGGATCGGTGACAACGACCGCTTCGCGCAGCACTACCCCGGATGGGAGTTGAAGTTCGACGTGCCCGCCATCCTGCGGGAGATGTACGAACTGAATACCGAGCGTTGGACCTGACGGATCGACGCCCTCACACGGCGCTCGCGGCGGGCGCCAGCCGATCTAGGTAGAGCAGCTGCCGGGTGTAGAACGTGAGTCGGATCATAAGGAAGCTCGAGACAGCGAGGGCTGCGATGGGTGCCGCACTGGCGCCGAAGGCAGCGGCGAACAACGCGGTCGCAGCGAGACCCACCGAAGTGGCCAGGAGAAACAGCCGACCGACAAACCGGTCGTGGCCTCGTGCGCTGAGCAAGACGATCAGGGGTTGACCCAACAGCACTGGTACGGCCGCAAGAGCGTAGAGGCGTAGCAGCATCACGGACGCGCCGTACTCCTCGGTGAGCAACACCTGTACGAGGACCGGCGCGACCAGGAACAGCGCGAGCGACCCGGCCACGCCGAGCATCAGGTGCAGCCGGATGCTGCGAAGCATGTGCACGGCATCCGTGTCGGTGATCGCGGCAGCAAATCGCGGGGCGAGGAAGGCGGACGTTCCCGCCGCTAGCAACGTGATCGGCTGATGCCATCGGCTGACGGCCCCGAGTTGCGCTGCATCCGCCGACCCGGCCACGAGCGCGACCACCGGTACCGACAAGCCGCTGATCGCGACAGCAAGGCTTCCCAAGCCGAAATTGAAGCTGCCCCGCCAGGGGTTGAGACGGCGATCGGGCTTCTCGAGCCGGCGAGACGAGGGCGGCAGTGCGATGAGCGCGAGCGCCGCGGTGAGAAGCCAGCTGGTCATCGCCGCGGCTGCAGTGAGTTCGAGGACTCGTGAGTCGGGGGCGGCAAGTGCCGTGACGATGACGAGGACATTGCCCGCCAAGACGAACCCTTCCGCGAACAACGGGGATCTCACGCCACGCACATCGGCGGCAGCACCAACGGCGAAGTTCATGGTGAGCACCTGTGCGCACAACAGGATCACGGTGAGCGGCGACAACAGCGAGTGGGTGAGCGGCACCGCGACGGCGGCGAGTGCTACCACCATGACCCCATGCCAGAAGGCTCGTGTCAACAACCAAGGAACGAGCGCGGGGTGAGCGCCGCCGCTCGCGATCTGGCGCAGGCGAAGGGCCGAGGCACCGAAGTCCGCAATCGATCCGAGGGCCATCGCTGCGGCATACACACCAACGAAGGCACCAAAGGCGCCGAGCGACGTGCGGTGGGTGAGAACTGCGAACGCAAGCGCGTTGCAACCCTGCGCAGCAGCGATCAGACCGATCGTCGCACCAGAGCCCCACAGCAAACTGCGAGAGCTGAGACCGACCTCAGCCACGGAACGCCCGATCGACGCACGCGAGTTCCAACCCTGCCACCTCCGACAACTTCGTGCTCGAACCCGCACATCGTAGGTGGAACCATGCGGAACCTCTCGACGACGCGCATTCCTGGTTCACCCGCTGATGACAGCGATAGCATTTCCGCATGCGGCGACGTCAGACGCCCACCGCGGTGTCGGTCGTGGAGTGGCGACGAGGCGGCCATCGCCTTGCCTACGTCGCAGCGATCGCCAAGGGAGCCAGACCGAAGTCGGTTGAGCTGATCACCTCGTCGGACGCGATGAACTCGGGGGAGTTCGAAACCCATCTCGCTCCGTTCGTCCACAGCGGAGCCCTGACCGTGCGAGTCGTGGATGGGCTCGAAGACACCGGTGCGCTGCTGTCGCTCCTTCGGGAACTTCGGACGGCATCCCGTGGGGTGGTACTCCCCGAAGCCGACAAGTTCCTCCTTCGATTGCTCGTCGCAAAGGTCCTGGGCCGCCTGCCTCGACAGATGGTCATCATCGTGATGCGACCTCCAAGCGCAGTTGCCAGGGGCGGGCGACTCGGCTCATGGACGAAGCGGGCTCTGATCGTGAGTCTGATGGCGTGGCGGCGTTCGCTCGACGTTCGGCTGCTCGAAGATCCACTGGGACGTGGCGAGACGAGGTGCTGGCAGGGCCTCGTACTCGGGCGACCGTCGTATCGCCTCAACGATCCGTGCGGGGTACTCGACAGCGGATCCGCCCCCCTGCCTTCGTCGGTCACCGAGGTTCTCACCGACCTTCGAGTGGTCGCGGTGGTGGGAGCACTGGACGCCCGGAAGAACCTTCCCCTCGTCATCGAGGGGTGGGAAACGGTGAACATTCCAGGCTCAGCGCTGCTGCTGGCCGGACCGCAGAGCCCGGGCATCGAGGCGTGGTTGCGTGATGGCGAAACTCGGCTGCCCCCGAACGTCTTCACGTGGAACGACTACCTCGGTCACGACGAGCTGCGCAGCGCCATCGAACGCTCGACGGCGATCATCACGCTCTACGACGGCGGAATCTCCAGCAGTCTCATGCTCGGCGCTGCGGCCCTCGGGAGGTGGACGATCACCCTCGCCGGGACTCGCACCGCGCTCGTCGCAGAAGGTCATGGTTTCGGCATTGCCTGCCTGCCAACAGCCAGTGATGTCGCTCGGGCAATCCGAGAGGCGCTCGCCAAGTCGGCCTACCCAGAAGCCGTTTCGCTCCCCAACTCGCGGGAGTTCGGCCGTGACATCCTGCGCCGGTTTGCGACGCCGGCCGACGTCACCTGACCTGTCTCAACCCTCGACCGGCAGCACCGTCGTGGTAGTCGTCGGAATCGCAGCCGGGTCGATGACAAAGGCTGGCGCGTTCTGTGGTCGACCGGCAACCACGAGCCCTGCGCCGGCGCTGACCACGATCATGCCGATATAGACCGCCAAGGTTTGCCGTCGCACGCCCGGATGCTATCCGGCCATCGCAGACCAGCAGCGGTCGATCACCCCGCGGGCCATGCGTCCGCCAGCCCGCGACATATGCCGTCGATCTCGTCCGTGACGCGCCGCACCCGTTCGATACCTCGGCCGTACGGATCCTCGATGTCATCGTCGGGATGATCCCGGATCAGGTCGGCAGCCCGGCGCCCGTCGTGCATGTGGCGCAACCAGTCGGCGCGGGTTGGTGACGGAGCGGCTCGACGACTCATCTCCTTCAGCGTGAACGTTCTGCCGAAGGCCGCCGGTTCGAGCGCGACGACGGTTCGCAGGTGTGCCCGGGTCATCGTGATGATGAGGTCGGCGCCATCCGTGCGGATGATCGACGCAGTAACGGACCGCGGCTGATGTCCGGTCAACTCGATGCCACGGTCGGCGAGGACCTCCACAGCAACCGGATCGAGCCCGAGCGACGTCGACATGGTCCCGGCCGAGGACAGCTCAGCGTCAATCCCACGCTCGGCCAAGGCATGACCCAACAACGCCGCTGCGATCGGCGAGCGGCAGACGTTGGCCGTGCAAACGACGAGAACCTTGGCATTGCCGTTCGGCTCACCATCGTCAATGCGACTCACGACTTGGCAGGTGTGTACTCGTAGCCGTAGCTGTAGTCACCTTCCGCCCGGAGATCCCGGTCCTTCACTTTGTTGAGGACGATGCCGAGCGTGGGTGCCCCGACCTGTTCGAGCGCAGCGAGTGCCTTCTTGATCTGAGGCACGGTGACGCGGCCAGCCTGCACCACCATGATGAGACCGTCCGCATGACGAGACATCGCCAGCGCGTCACTCACCAACAGCACGGGCGGAGAGTCGATGATGACGTAGTCGAACCGCTCTCGCAGCACCTGGATGAGTTGGGCGGCGCCGCGACTGCTCAGCACCTCACTTGGGTTGGGGGGAAGCGGCCCGGAGGGCAACGCCCACAGGTGAGCGTCGAGCATGACGGGTTGGACGGCCGGGTTGCCGCCGATGAGGCTAGTGGTCAATCCGTTCGTAGCGGGGATGGCGAACGCCTTGTGGACAAACGGCCGGCGAAGGTCGGCATCCACGATGATGACATCTGCGCCCGATTGCGCCAGCACGACCGCGAGATTCGTCGCCGTCGTCGTCTTTCCTTCACCTGCGACAGCGCTGGTGAACTGAATGACCTTCATCTCTCGATCGAGCTGCAGGAACTGGACGTTCGTCCGAAGCACCCGATACGCCTCGACAGATCCGTCGGTCGGCGAGCTCAAGGCCATCGGCCGCTGATCCGGCGCGTCGATAGCTCGGATGGTCGCGAGAAGTACCGGCGCGCCAGCGATCCGCAGCAAATCGTCCGGCCGCTTGATCGAGTTGTCGAGTGCGTGAAGGAGGAATGCCGCGCCAACGCCGAGCCCGAGGCCAGCGATGAGCGCAAGAATGCCTGTCTTCACGGGAGTCGGCTTGATCGGCTCCACCGGGATGCCAGCGGGTTGAACGACCGCGGCCCCACCGGTCTGCAATGCCGCATCGATCTGCAGCTGGTCCAAGGTGGTCTGGAAGGAGATTTGCTGATCGACCAGGCTCCGACGGTCAGCCCTCGCCGTCGTATCCTCGTCGGTCGGGGCTGCGTCAATCACCGCATCGAGTGCGGCGATCTGGCGCTGCAGTTCGGTGACCTTCGCGCTGACCTCCGCAATCTTCTGATCGAACCGAGCCACCGAGCCGTCGCGCTTCACTTCGGTGTAGGCCGACATGTACGCATTGGCGAGAATCGCGGCAGTCTGCGCATCAGGTGACTGCACGAAGACGCCGACGAGATCGGCAGAGTCGCTTGCAATCGCTGATACACCGGGTGGGAATCCATCGAGCCCGAGGTTGGTCCGAACCCGGTTGTAGACCACGTCGCCTTGAACAACCAGAATCTCGTTCTGGAGCTTTCGATCCGGGTTGACCATCGATTGAGCGTTCGACCCGAACACGGTGTTGTTCTGATTGACCTCGACGATCATCGAGCCACCGGCTTGGTAGATGGGCTCTTGCATCGAGGAGAGCCCAAGTGCCACGGTCACCGTCACCAGCGGACAGACGATCAGTGGAATTCGACGCCTCGTGAGGACGGAGAACCAACTTTCGGAAGCGCGGCCATTGAGGTCCTCGGACTCCTCCATCGGCCGGAGCCTACCTTCGTTCCATCGAGGCGGGCTGTGCGCCAACCATCGCATCTGTGCGGGCCAGCGGCATGCTCAAGTGCCCCGCTCGCCGGGTAGCGACAGTGCCAGCGCCAAGCAAGACCAGGCAGAGCGGAAGCCCGCGATCCTCGATGATCGTGTTGAGCACGCTCTGCAACAGCAGGAACGGCACCAAAGCAGTCGCGACGGATGACCACAGCGTCGGCTCTCGACGACCCGCCCTGAGGAAACGCCACCACGCCACGAGCAGCACGGCCATCGGAACTGCCCCGACCAAGCCCCACTTCGCAAGGACGACGACCGAGGTATCCATCGTGTAGCCGTACGCGATCGATCCGTTGTAGCGCGGCCATCGCCACAGCGTGCCGGGGCCTGATCCGAGAAACGGGTCGTCGAGAAATGCTGCCACGGCGACGGCCTGCTGATTGTTCCGCTCGGCCAGGCTCTGCCCGGAGCCCTTCGAACTCGTCGAGCTCGTCACACTGGCGATGCGTTCGAACGCCGCTGTGGTATCAACGCCGCCAGCCTGCGCGAGCGGCACGAGGACGGCGATCATGATCGGCACTCCGATAAGGGCAGAGCGAAGCGCACGCCGCGCCTTCCGACGAGCGGTTGGTGATCGGCGTGCGACCTGGACGAGAAACGACAGGGGAATCACGACGAGCAGCAGCATGTTCCGCGTGCCGGTGAGCAGCCCGAGAATGACGATCGCCGTCGCCCCCGACCACCACCACCCAGCGCGTCGGCCCTCCAGCGCGATCGCGCAACACATCGCAAGGGCCAGGCCGATGAGTGCCGTGCTCGGCACGCCCGGCGCAGGAATGGAACCGAGCCCGCGATTCACGATCCACTGCGCGACGAACGCATAGGTGCCGGCGAATCCGACGGCCAGCGTCGTCCGGCGAATGCTGTCGACCGGGATCCAGCGTCCGAAGTGGAACGCGAGTGGCGCTGCGGCCAATAACAGGAAGTAGTTCGAGGAGTCGCGAATCACCGAGAGGGGGTCGATTCCGTTGACCACCGCCATGACCCCGAGGGTGCCAAGTACGAAGGCCACCCCGCCGCTCACACGGACCAGATCGTGTTGGCGCTCGGGCAGTGCGAGAGCGACCGACAGTCCGAGCGCTCCGAGATACGCCAGCTTTGGCGCGGAGACGCCGTCACTGCTTTGGAACACGAGGATCGCCCCGAACACGACACACCACAGGCGGAACTTTGGGCTGCGCATCAGCGGGAACGGCAGGATCGCTACCGCAGCGAGCGTGACGCCGATCACCGGTGCTGATCCCTGGTGCCGACGCTCCCCAAGACCTCCTCGAACCGATCGGCGATCGGTCCGAGCTCGAACGCGACCTCGGCGTACCGTCGCGCACTTGCGCCGAGTGCCGATCTCGCACCGTGGTCATCCCGGAGACGCTGCGCAGAGGCCTTGAGCTCAGCGATGTTGGCGGGGTCGGCGAGCAACCCTGCAGCGGCTCGATCCTGGACAAGCTCAGCCACGGGGTTGCTGGCGGGCACCACTGCCAGGATCGGACGCGCCGCGCACAGGTAGGACAAGACCTTGGACGGTACACAGAACTTCGCGGCGAGCGGGTCGAGCAGCACGAGCAAGACATCGCTGCTCGCCAACACATCGGGGAGAGCGGAGAACTCCTGCAGCGGCAGCCGCAGCACGTTGTGACGCGGTCGTTCTGCCAACGCCCGATCGATGCTCTCAGCACCCTGCCCGGCGGCGACCACCACGATCACCACTTCTGGGTCGCTCTCGAACAGCTCCGCAAGGCTGATGACGACCTCCGGCGAGTGCTTCATGCCGAGTGTTCCGCTGTAGAGGAAGACGAATCGGTCGACCAGGCCGTGTTGCTGTGCCCAGGCGTTCGCACGCTCCCTCAGCGGCAACTCGTCGAGGCACGCCCAGTTCTCGATCGTGAGCGCACGGCCCGCACCTCGTCGGATCGCTTCTTCCGTAATTCCATCGGAGATGCCGACGACCTCGGACGACGTTCGGACCGCAAGCGTCTCCAGTGCACTCAGCACTCGAGCTACCACTGACCCACGGCCAGCCACCATTCCGGCGAGCCCGCTTTGGACATCTTGCAGCCACAGCACGCGGCGGCGACGAGTCAGGATCGCATACGTCCAGATGACCAGCAGGGACACGACCGGCATGTTGCTGGCCAGCACCGTCCGCGAGCCGGACGAGCGGAGCACCCGGACGGTTCCGAAGCCGTAACGGCACTCGTCTCGGAGCCGGCGCACCAAGGAGAACCGCTCGAACGGCCGGCCCAGCACAACAGGCCGAATGACGACAGCGCCGGGCTGCGCGAACGAGGAGCGCGGCGATTCGACATCCGAGCAGTAGGTGTGAGTGACCTTCCAGCCCCGCGCGCTCAGCTCACGTGAAAGATCGAAGGGGAACGCATGACCGGCGAAGTCTGCAACCAGGACCGATCGCCCTACGTTCTCCACGTTGTCAGCTCCTCAATCAGGCGGTCTCGTCCGTTCTGAAGAGACATTTCGGCGTACGGACGAGAATCTTGAGGTCGGCCACAGGATGCCAATCGGCTGCGTACTGACGGTCCATGGCGATACGCCGGTTGCGTAGCACCGTCGACCTGCCCGACGTCTGCCACAAACCAGTCACGCCAGGGCGCAGTCGGCAGTACAACGTCTGGTCGATCTCCGGCCGCAGCGCCAGTTCCGCCGGCACGAGCGGACGGACACCGACGAGGCTCATGTCGCCGCGAAGGATGTTGACCAACTGCGGCAACTCGTCGAGCCCCGTCCGCCGCAGCAACCGTCCGATCGGCGTGATGCGGTTGTCGTCTCGGCTCAGCTTGAAGTCGTTCGCGGCGAAGCCATTGGCGTTCTCTTCCGACGCCCACACCTGTTGATGGGTGCCGACCTTCATGGTGCGGAACTTGAGCACGAGGAAGTGCCGACCGTCCTTGCCCACCCGCTCGTGCTTGAACAGCGCTGGGCCTCGGCTGGTGAGCTTGACCAGCGCCGCAATGACGAGCAACACCGGTGCCAGCAGCACAAGAATGACCGTTGCCACAGCGATGTCGAGACCTCGCCGAGCGGCGAGGTGAGATGGGCGCAGCGGCTTGATGTCACCCGTTCGACGTCCGAAGGGCGGAAGTGGCGAGTCCGGATCGACGACAGCCTGCATCTGCACGGTCGCGTCACCCGACGGATGACCTCGACGTTCTCTCCGGAGCGACCTTTGCGCATGAGAGTGCCGCGCATGTGGGCCCTCCTCATTCACCAATGGAAAAATCAACATCTCGCCAAGGTCCGCCGCCATGCGTGGCAGGTTACAGCAGACATTCTCAGGCATCCAGAGGCCATATGGCCCATCAACGCCGACTCGTCGTGACGAGAAACCGTCGCAGAGCAGGTACGATACGGACGCGTACCCCGGCTCGCCACGGACAAGATTCACGGCCCGGATGCCTGCTTGTCAGTCTCTGTTTTCGCTGAAGTTGTACCCGTTTGACTCGCGCTCTGCAGCCCAGAATGTTGCTGGTACGGGAGGAGTTCCAGATGCCGACACCTCAGCGATCCGATACGACCCCGACATCCGCCGGTGCCGGTAGGTCGACGCACCCGTTGTGGTCGCTCATCGACAGCGACTTCTCGGCTCTCCACATCGACGGGGTCGCGTCACGGATCAAGATCGCGATCTGGAAGCCTGGCGTGAGAGCTGCCCTGCTGTACCGCATCCAGCAGCATCTCGAGCGTCTTGGTCTTGATCCGCTCGTTAAGGCCGCTTTTGCGCTGAATCACCTCCTCCACGGGTGCGAATTCTTCCCGGGGTGTGATTTCGGCGCTGGCCTGGTCATTCAACACCCAACCGGGATTGTCGTCGGTCAAGGCGTCGTGGCCGGGTCGTCATGCACGATCCTGCACGGCGTCACCCTCGGCGAACGACATGCCGACGGGTCGGGCGACTACCTGTATCCGCGGGTGGGTGATGGTGTCACATTCGGTTGTGGCAGCAGTGTGCTCGGCAACGTTGTGGTCGGTGATGGTGCCGTCGTGGGCGCCCATGCGCTCGTCATTGATGACGTGCCCGACCACGCCGTCGTGGGGGGCATTCCAGCACGGGTGCTTACCGTTCGTCCAACGTGACGATCGGCGGAGCGAACGTGGGTGCCGTCGTTCTAGTCTTGGCCTCGTGCTGCAGACCGCCCAACCGCCCGCCGTGTTGCCACAGGCCAACGACTCATGCTGGTGCGGGAGTGGTCGCAGGTACAAGCGATGCCACAAGCCGCTCGAGGGTCGGGTGCTGCCCGGCGTCGTGAGTCCGATGCTCACAGTGCCGCCCGAGATCGAGCGGCCGCCGTATGCCGACACTGGCCGCGTTGAACGCTGGAGCGAGTCGCGAGTGAAGACGCCCGACATCATCGAGCGGATGCGTGTGGCGGGCCTCATGGCCGCCGAGGTTCTCCGCCTCGCCGGCGAGATGGTGGCACCCGGTGTCACCACCGACGAGATCGACAAGTACGTCCACCAGCTCACCATCGACCGTGGCGCCTACCCGAGCCCGCTCAACTACAGCGGCTACCCCAAGAGCGTGTGCACCAGCGTCAACGAGGTGATCTGCCACGGCATCCCCGACTCACGAGCACTTGTCGACGGCGACATCATCAACATCGACGTCACCTGCTTTGTCGGCGGTGTCCACGGCGACACCAACGCCACGTTCTTCGTCGGCAACGTCGACGCCGAAAGCCGCAACCTTGTGAAGGTGACCGAGGAGTGCACGTGGTACGGGATCGACGCCGTCGTTCCCGGTCGACCGCTCAGCGACATCGGACGAGCAATCGAGTCCCACGCGAAGCAGCACCGCCTGGGCGTGGTGAAGGCGTTCATCGGTCACGGCATCGGCGAGCAGTTCCACACGGACGTTCAAGTGCTGCACTACTACGACCCGAAAGCGTCGATGATCATGCGACCCGGCATGACCTTCACGATCGAGCCGATGATCACCCTCGGAACGTGGCAGCACAAGATGGCCTTCGACGACGGCTGGACTGCCATCACAGCCGACGGGAAGCGCACCGCGCAGTTCGAACACACCTGTCTCGTCACTGATAACGGCGTCGACGTGTTGACAGCACCGGGCGGATCTAGCCCGAGCGCACCCTGGCGCCGCTGACGGCGAACACCAGAGCCGCCACTTCGCTCACCTCGGGAGCGCGCGGAAGAACAGCCCATCGGCTTGCAGTAACTGCTGGTTTGCGGGGTCTCGAAAGCCGGGCTCGAGTCCCTGCAGCACGAACCCACGAGAGAGCAGGAGTTCGATCGCTTCGTCGAACAGCATTCCACCTTCGTACAACGGCTCGAAGGTGAGTTCGATCTGCACACCCCAGATGTCGTTGATGATGCCGTTCGCTCCTTCGAGCACATCGCGTTCGAAACCCTGAGTATCGATTTTGAGGAGGACTCGGGAAGCCGAATCCATCCACTCGCCGGCCAGTTCGTCGAGTCGCCTGAGCGAGACCGTTTGGGCGCCAACGTAGGACGTTGTCGGCGCCGCCGCCGTGTGCCGGTCGAGCATGGGCAAGAGCGAACTGCTGTCGCTATTGCCAGCGATGTTGATGACGAGATCGCCGGTTGTGGCGCCGAGGGCGTTCTGCCTGACATGCCACTTTGGGTCGTCGCTGGACTCGCGCTGCAGCCTCGCAAACGCGTCATCAAGCGGCTCGAACGAGACGATGACCGCCTCGTATCCGGACTTCCGTAGCTCCCGGCCGTACATCCCACGAGCGGCCCCGACGTCGAAGACGAGATCGATGCGGTGATGACGGAGCAAGCAGGCTCGGCGGTATGCGTCTGACCGTCGAAGTTCGAGGCCCTTGCGGCCGAGCAGCCGATTGATCGACTGACCGAGGTTCACCCGCGAAGCATAGGGTGCACGTGCCGGGGGTGTCGCGAGCGGCTGAACCGAGTGCTGATCGCGCACTCAGTCGCCGAGCGTCGCGTGGACCAAGTCGGCAACGACTCGACCGTTGGTGGGCCAGTTCAGGCGGGTCTCGTAGTCGTCGCGCGCACGGCGTGCGTGAGATCGATACACGTCTGCGCCGGACATGGTCGCCATCACAAAGTCGGCATACGCCGCTGGCTCACCGTCGAGCTGCGCCAGGAAGCCACCGGACGCTTCACCCACCGCGGTCTCGATGCCGCCGACTCTCGGCGCCATGGACGGAACGCCGAATGACGCTGCCTCCGCGAACACGATTCCGAAGCACTCCGCGCGAGTCGGCAGCACGAGGAAGTGTGCCCTCTGGTACAGCGAGGTCATAGCCGACATGCCCTCAGGTGTGCTCTTGGAGATGAACCCGTGACGCACCACGAAGTCGGGCGATGACGCGGGAGGATCGCATCCCACCACGTGGAGCGTGGTGGGCATGCCGCGACGGTTGAGTTCCGCTGCGATCTCGACTGCGACATCACCACCCTTGCGGTGCCAGTCGACCCCGACGAGTAGGAGTTCACAGTGGTCGAGAGGTCGCTGGTCGATGACCTCGTGAACCTCAGATACGGCGAGGTCTGACGCGAAGTTGGCACCGAATGGCACGACGTGGACCTTTGACGGATCGGCGCCGTACAGGTCAATCGCCGTCCTGGCGGCCCACTCCGACGAGTACAGCGCGAGCGCGCATTGATCCAGCGCACGCTGCTCCATCCGGTGGCCATCGCGAATCGACCGCTTACACAGCGAGCTGAACTCCGGGTAGAACCCGATGAGCCCGCCGAACGTGGCGTCCGTCCAAAACACGAAGTCAGCCTCCGGGCCGAGGGCCGAGACCGCTACCGTGCCAGGGCTGAGGACGAGCCTGGTGTTGGCCCTCCTCGACAAGTCGTCCACAGTCCGTGCGTGTCGTGCGAGGACCGACGGCTCGCGATCGGAGAGGTAGCGACGTCCGGCCAGCTTGTAGGCGATCTTTCGTCCGATGATGCTTGGACGTCGCCCTTCTTCCGTGACGATCGGTACGACGTCGAGGCCGGACTGCTCCAGCGCAGTCCGCATGAAGAATGGCGTTCCCGACCAGTGTCGAACCGACGACGAGTCGTAGGTGGTGGCGAATCCGACCCGCATCGCTGGAACCGTACCTCAGCGAGCCGGAGAGTTGACCAGGCGGCCGAGGGCTTCGCGCAGCAGGGTGCTCGAGGTCTCAGGGGTCTGGGGCAGGGGCTACAAGCGCCACGCCGTTCTCGCCATGCCATGGCGCACCGCGGACTTCCGCAAGGTGCCGGCGCCAGACTCGTCGCGAACCGGCTATTGAATGAACGCCTGTCGCCATTTGGCACCGAGTTCACCGTCGAAAGATCGAGGCTTGAACGGCTCTCGACCACCCCCGGGCGTCATGGTGAGCTCACCAACGACGATTCGGCCGTCGACCGCGTAGAGATCGACTCGCATGAAGTCCCACCCTGCCGACAACTTCTCCGCGATCGAGATCATCGCAGCGAGATCCGGCGGCGCCGGCAGTGGCGTCGAAGCCCGCGGGAACGTCAAGGTGGCGTCGACAGGCACCCAACGCGAGTCGAAGAGGTCTCGACGGTGCCCCTCGAAACGAGCCTCGTCGACCTGAATCAGCGCGCATTCACCATCGAACATGAAGAACTTGAAGTCACGTGGCGCCACCCCCGAACCATCGGTCAACAGTTCTTCGAAGAGCACCCGGGGTGGAATGTCTCGGTAGATCCATTCGGGGAAGCGCGTCGGCGGTGAGTGTTCGTACCGCAGTTTGCTCCAGCGACGTACCAACGCTTCAACCGCACTCCGATCAAGGTCTTGCGGCGAGACCGCGAACTTCTCCCATCGAAGGCGGCGAGCGGGACCAATCCAGTCCTTCCCATGGGGGCTGACCAAGACCACCGCTCCACTGCCGTGTGCGGCCTTGGCGACGAAATGCTCCGGCAACGCATCCCAAGGAATTCGCTCGCCAAGACTCGGCAAGATCACCGCAAAGAGCCGTGGGAGATGTCCATCACCGACCCGGTCCTGGATGTACGAACGGACCTCGACCTTGTCGGCGAGTCGGCTCAACTCGGCTCGCCGGTCGAACGCCATCCGCGCTCGCACCTTCTCCGTGAACGTTTCAGGACTTCGCGACGTCAGCGAGAGGACGAGGTAACCAAGAGGCTTCGGCCATCGGCCGCGAATCAGGCCAAATGCGCGCTCGGCAACATCGCGCACCACCGGCATTGATTGGATGGCGAGGCGGACTCTCTGCGACGCGGGCACAGGCGCCTCGGCACTCACTGCGCTCACTGCGCTCACTTTACCGAGCCGGAGCGTTGACCAGGCGGCCGAGGGCTTCGCGCAACAGCGTGCTCGAGGTGTCGCGGGTATAGGGCAGGTATTCCACGCGCACGTCGATCTCGGCCATCTGCTTCTCGAGTCGGGCTCCGCGTTCGGTGCCGAACCAGTCGCTGCCCTTGAACACCACGTCGAACGGATACGTGCGCCACGCGAGCCGCTTGTCGACGGACTCGTCGATGATCGCTTCGTCCACCACGTCGATGGCGCTCACGATCGCAAGTCGCTCCTCGAGCGGAATCACCGGGCGAGCGCCCTTCATCTCCAGCACCACGTGATCGATCACCACGCCCGCCACCAGAACGTCACACCGCATCGCTGCGTTGCGCAGGATGTTGAGGTGGCCGATGTGGAACATGTCGAAGGCCCCAGGCACGTACCCCACGATCGGCTGGCCAGCGCCCATCATGCGCTCCCAACCGTGACGGCACCGGAGGCAAGCCGACCGGCCTCGCCGTTGGTGATCGGTGTGAGACCGGCGTCGGCAGCGGCCGCCGCTGCCCGCTGGAAGAGGCGCCACTGACCCGTGCGCTCGAGTTCGGCAGAGTGGCCCCAGAAGTGCAC
>JBMOFX010000022.1:0-18548 GCA_049318665.1 Ilumatobacteraceae bacterium
CTCGAAGGGGGTGGTCAAGAACGTGGCGAGGATCTCCTCAGCGAGGCCGACGCCGACGACGCGAGCGCCGATGCTGAGCACGTTGGCGTCGTTGTGCGAGCGCGCCATCCGCGCGGTGTACAGGTCGTTGCAAAGCGCAGCGCGCACCCCGCGGACCTTGTTGGCAGCGAGTTGCTCGCCCTGGCCGCTGCCGCCGAGCACGATGCCGAGGTCGGCCTCACCGTCGCGCACCGCCCGACCGACACCCGCGCAATACGGCACGTAGTCGACACTCTCGGTCGAGTCGGTGCCGAGATCGGCCACCTTGTGACCCTGCGACTGCAGCAACTCGACGAAGTGCTGTTTCAACTCGAAGCCGGCGTGGTCGGAGCCGATGGCGATGCGGGACACGTCGGCGGAGTCTAGGTGCAGGGCTTCACCGCCCTAGCCTCGGCACCCGTGACGATTGACCCGCGCACCCCTGTCCTGGTCGGCTCCGGCCAGACCCTTCATCGCGCCGAGGGGCTCGACGACGCCATCGATGCCTCCCAGTTGATGGCCGATGCCGTGCGGCTCGCGCTCGCCGACGCTGGGCTGGCGTCGCTGCAGGCGGTCGACTCGGTGCGGGTGGTGGGACTGCTCAGCTGGAAGTACGGCAACCCCGGGTGGGTGGTGGCCGACCACCTCGGGCTGGCGTGCGACGACTTCGCGGTCACGCCGATGGGTGGCAACGGGCCACAGAGTCTCGTCAACGCGACCGCGCTCGAGATCCAGCGCGGCGACATCGACGTCGCGATCCTCACGGGCGGCGAAGCATGGCGAACCCGCATGCGGGCGCGAAAGCTCGGCGTGGAGATGCACTGGCCGACGGCGCCCGACGACTTGGTGCCGCGCGTGATGGGCGACGACCTCGAGATGAACCATCCCGATGAGATCGCGCGACACATCGTGATGCCCGTCCAGGTGTACCCCATGTTCGAGACGGCGATTCGTGCTGCCGCAGGACGCACACCCGAGGACCACGAGATCCTGATCAGCGAACTGTGGGCGCGCTTCAGCGAAGTGGCGGCCGACAACCCGAACGCGTGGATCCGCGAGGCGAAGACTGCAGAAGAGATCCGCACCGTCTCTGCGCAGAACCGGATGGTCGGCTTGCCGTACCCGAAGTACATGAACTCGAACAACGACGTCGACATGGGCGCGGCGCTGATCATGTGCTCTGCAGCGAAGGCCGAAGAGCTCGGCGTGCCGCGCGATCGATGGGTCTTCATCCACGCAGGCACCGACTGCCACGAGCACCCGTTCATCAGCAATCGCTGGTCGTTCCACGAGACCCCGGCGATCGAGCTCGGTGGTCGCCTTGCCCTCGAACTGGCGGGCATCACCATCGACGACATCGACCTGGTCGACCTGTACTCCTGCTTCCCCGCCGCCGTGCAGCTCGGCGCGCAGAGCCTCGGCCTGTCGCTCGACCGACAGCTCACGCGCACCGGCGGGCTCCCGTTCGCAGGCGGGCCGTGGAACAACTACGTCATGCACTCCATCGCCACGATGATGGACGACCTCCGCGAACAGCCCGGCGCGCGCGGCCTCGTGTGGGGCAACGGCGGCTACACCACGAAGCACGCGTTCGGCATCTACAGCACCGAGCCGCCTGCGGTGCCGTTCCGTCACGCGTATCCGCAAGACCAGATCGATGCGATGCCTCGTCGCGAACTGGCGCTGCCGGCCGACGCCGCTGGTCCGGCCACGATCGAGGCGTACACCGTGATGTTCTCCCGCGACGGCGAGCCCGAACAGGCGATTGCCGCGTGCCTGCTGGCCGATGGTCGCCGGGCGTGGGGCACCTCCACCGACACCGACCTGGTGCGCGCGATGTGCGTCGGCGAGTGGGTTGGTCGCGTCGTCGAGCTCGACGTCGACGGTGGGCTGGGCCTGTGAGCCGTCCACCGGTCATCATCGACTGCGACCCCGGTCACGACGACGCGATCGCGATCGTCGTCGCAGCCCGCCACACACAGCTCCTCGGCATCACGACGGTCGCCGGCAACGCACCCCTCGAGCGCACCACGCACAACGCCCTCGTGATGCGACACCTGCTGCAGCTCGACGTGCCGGTGCACTCCGGCGCCGACCGCCCGCTGGTGGTGCCCGCGTCACACGCCGAATACGTGCACGGCGAGAGCGGCATGGACGGCGCCGATCTGCCGACGCCGACCCGACCTCTCGACAGCGCCGACGCGGTGAGCTTCATCATCGAGACGTGCCGCGCCACCGAGGGCGTGTGGCTCGTCCCCACCGGTCCGCTCACCAACATCGCGCTCGCGCTGCGCGCCGCACCGGATCTCGCGCACCGCATCGCCGGCATCTCGGTGATGGGTGGCGGCACGTTCGGCAATCGCACACCGGCGGCCGAGTTCAACATCTGGTGTGACCCCGACGCCGCAGCCATCGTGTTCGGCTACGGCGGTCCGTTGCGGATGTGCGGTCTCGACGTCACCCACCAGTTCCAGGCGACGCCCGAACGGATCGGCCTCGTGCGCGCGCTCGACGGACCGCTCGCCGCCGTGCTGGCCGACCTGTTCGACTTCTTCTCGGCGATGTACGTGAGCCGCCACGACGACATGGACGGCGCGGCCGTCCATGACCCGTGCGCCGTGATGTCGATCACGCATCCCGAGTTGTTCCGCAGCCGCGAGGTCCACGTCGCGGTCGAGACCCACGGCCGAATCACACGCGGCCAGACCGTGGTCGACCAGCGTTCGCTGCTCGAACGACTGCCACCGAACTGCACCATGCAGGTCGGTATCGACGCCGACGCGGCGTTCGCCGTGATCATCGAGTCGATCGCTCACTACTCGAGCTGATTGGGATCTCAGGCGGCGCGGATAGTCGGTGGTGCGTGGGGTCGGCTGGTCAGGTCGGGTCGTCCGGGTCTGGCGATGTGGAGCGTTGCGTCGGGTTCGAGCCTGACATCGAGGTGCTGACGGTGCACGACGTGGTGATGGTGCGAGCACAACAGCACCAGGTTCCCGAGCGAGGTCGCACCACCCTGTGCCCAGTGGCGGATGTGGTGCGCGTCGCACCAGGCGACCGGCCGGTCGCAGCCGGGGAACCGGCACCCGCCGTCACGTTGCACGACCGCACGGAACAGAGGCGTCGGCACGCTCCGCACCGACCGCCCGTAGTCGAGGATCGCTGCACCCGCCTTGATCACACGGTGCAGGACGCAGTCGCAGGTGAGGTGGGCGGTGTCATCTTCGGCGAGGTGATGACCTTCCGTCGACAACGACGATGACGGGTCCAACAGGTTGCGGGTGAGCTCCACGTGCGGCCGATGCCGCGGTGTGCCCGCACCATCGTGATGTGCGGCGAAGAATGACGCCAACGACACCAGCGCATCACCGTTGGCTTCCTCACGCGACCGCGGATCGTCGTCACCGTTCCAGGTGCGCGCGATGTCGATCGCCCGCTGGAACACCACCGCGCCGGCGTCGTCCAACACGAACCGGCCGACGACCGTCCCGTCTTCGAGACGCGAGAACCGCAAGCTGCGCTGCCGATGCCGCGGCAGGGTGTCGTTGCCCAGCAGGGCGTCCGCCTTCGCTGCCCAGTCCGCTGCGGCGATCCGCGACTCACGCGCCGACAACGGCGCAACGATCCCGATCAACGACTCCGCCATCGCGTCGAACACCGGTGCACGCTTCGGCGTGACGACACGAGCGAACGCGCGGACCTGCGCCGACGACCACACCATCTCCGTCGCTGCCTTGCGCACCACCTGATACCCGTGGAGGAACCGGCCTGTATCGACGAGCTGCTGTGCGTCCGCCGGTGCCAACCGGCCACGATCCCGCAACAGCGCCGCCATCGACACATGACCATCAGCCGCCCACGCACCCGACACGTCCAACCGACCGACGGCTTCGGCGATCACCGCGCCCAGTTGCTGGTGGCGCAGGACCTCGGCGATGAGCTCATCGATCGAGTCGATCACCGGAAGATCCTCCACCGCCATCACCCCCTCATCGTACATACGTTCGATCGCTCAGGCAACCCGGGAACGCAGAAATCGGCAAGCTGACCTGGGGCGATTCTGTGTCAGCGACCGCCGGCCCGAGTACGGTCGCTCGCATGCGTGCTGCCGTGATGCGTGACTGGACCCTGCGAGTCGACGACCTGCCCGATCCGACGCCCGGGCCCGGACAGGTGCTCACGAAGGTGCTGGCGTGCGGCATCTGCGGGAGCGACCTGCACATGCTCGTGCACGGCGCCGAGAGTCGCCGACTCCAGTCCGAGCTCGCCGACGGCCGCGCCCCCGAACCGATCGCTCCGGTGATGTTCGAGCCCGAGCGCGACACCGTGATGGGGCACGAGTTCTGCTGCGAGGTGGTCGACGTTGGTGCCGGGGTGTCGAATCTCGCGGTGGGTGACGTCGTCGTGTCGATGCCGATCGCGTTCGACGCCAACGGTGTCCACCCCGTCGGCTACTCCAACACCTACAACGGCGGATACGCCGAACTGATGGTGCTCAACGAGATGCTCAGCCTGAAGGTGCCGAGCGGACTGCCGAGTTCGCTCGCCGCGCTCACCGAGCCCCTCGCCGTCGGCGTCCATGCCGTGGCGAAGAGTCGCATCGCAGTGGGTGATGCCGCGGTCGTGCTCGGCCTCGGGCCGGTCGGGCTCGCGTGCATCGCCGAGCTGCGGATGCGTGGCATCGGACCGATCGTCGCCGCCGACTTCTCACCCAAGCGTCGCCAGCTCGCCGAACAGCTCGGCGCCGACGTGGTGGTCGACCCGCGCGAGACGAGTGCGATCGACGCGTGGCGTTCGATCGACGGGTCGAAGCCGCTGGTCATCTTCGAAGCGGTCGGCGTCCCCGGCATGATCGATCAGGCAATGCGCATCGCACCCAAGGATGCGCGAATCCTCATCGTCGGGGCCTGCATGCAGCAGGACCACATCCACCCGATGCTCGGCATCGGGCGCGAGCTGAGCCTCCAGTTCGTGCTCGGCTACACCCCCGATGAGTTCACGTCGTCGCTCCACGCGATCGCCGACGGCAAGGTCGATCTGTCGCCGTGGATCACCGGAACCGTGAGCGTCGACGGTGTGCCGCAGGCGTTCACCGATCTGGGCAACCCCGAAGCACACGCGAAGATCCTCGTCACCCCATGACCGACTCGTTCCCGCGCCAGCACGCCCGCACACAGCGGCTCACGCTCGGCGAGCCACGGAACCTCACCGTGTCACCGGATGGTCGCCGGCTCGTGTTCCTGCGCAGCCGCGCCGGTGACGACCCGGTCAACTGCCTCTGGGTACGCGATCTCGACGACGGGACCGAGCGACTCGTCGGTGATCCGCTGGTACTGCTCGACGACGCTCATCTCGACGGCGCACGGGTCGACGGCGACGAGCTCCCCGCAGAGGAACGCGCTCGCCGTGAACGAGCCCGGGAAGGTGCGGGCGGCATCACGGCATACGCCACCGATGGCCAGGTGTCGGTCGCGTCGTTCACCCTCGCCGGCCAGTTGTTCGTCGCCGGGCTCCTGAGCGGGTCAGCCCGCCCGCTGCCTGTCGACGGGCCCGTGTTCGACGCGCGGCCCGACCCACCCGCACGACGAGTGGCCTACGTGAGCGGTCGGTCGCTGCGCGTCGGCGAACTCGATGGCACGAGCTGGGAGCTGGCCGGCGAGGACGGCGCTGAGATCTCATGGGGCAGCGCCGACTTCATCGCGGCCGAGGAGATGGGACGCTTCCGCGGCTACTGGTGGAGTCCGTCCGGCGCGGCGATCGCGGCGTGCCGCGTCGACACCACCGATGTGCCGCGGTGGTACATCGCCGACCCCGCAGCGCCGGCCACCGAACCGTCCATGGTGCGATACCCGGCTGCCGGCACGCCGAACGCCGACGTCACGTTGCACGTGCTCGCCATCGACGGCGGTCGGGTCGAGGTGGCGTGGGACCGCGCCGCGCTCCCCTATCTCGCCGATGTCACCTGGGCCAGCGACGGGCGCCTGCTCGTGACGCTGCAGTCACGCGACCAACGCACCCTCGTGGTGCTCGACGCCGACCCGGAGACCGGCGCGACCGCCGAGCGGTTCACCGATACCGACGACGCCTGGGTCGACCTGGTGCCCGGAAGCCCGACGACGCTGAGCGACGGACGGCTCGTGGTGGCGGCCGATCGACGTGGACGCCGCTGCCTCCTCGTCGACGGTGACGACGTCACCCCGCTCGACGTCCAGGTCCGCGCGATCGCGCACGCCGACGATGCGATCACGTTCCTCGGCAACCCGATCAACGACGCCACCGTGCAGCACGTCTACCGCTGGGATCCGACCACGCGAGAGACCGCGCAGGTCACGACTGCCGACGGCGTGCACTCGGTGTCTGCGGGTCGGCCACTCGTCACTCGCTCCGCATTTCTCGATGCCCCAGGTGCAAGCGTCATCACGGCTGACGGTGGCGTGGTCGACTCGTTCGCCGAACGTCCGCTGGTGGCCCCGAACGTTCGCATCAGCCATCTGAGCGATCGTCGCATCGCGACCGCCGTGCTCCTCCCGCACGGTCACGACGGCTCACCACTTCCCGTGCTGATGGATCCCTACGGTGGGCCGCACGCGCAACGCGTGCTCCGCTCGTACAACGGGTTCCTCACCTCGCAGTGGTTCGCCGACCAGGGCTTCGCCGTCGTCGTCGCCGATGGTCGCGGCACGCCGGGCCGCGGATCGGAATGGGAGCGCTCCGTGTGGCACGACCTCGCCACCACCGCGCTCGACGACCAGGTATCGGCGTTGCGCGCTGCCGCCGAGGAACACCCCGAGATCGACCTCACGCGTGTCGCGATCCGCGGATGGAGTTTCGGTGGCTATCTCGCTGCGCTCGCGGTGCTTCGGCGACCCGACGTGTTCCACGCCGCGGTGGCCGGCGCCCCCGTCACCGAGTGGCGGCTCTACGACACCCACTACACCGAGCGCTACCTCGGCAACCCCACCGTCGACGACACGCCGTACGGAACGAGCAGTTTGCTGCCGATGGCCGACGATCTCACCCGCCCGCTGCTGCTGGTCCACGGCCTCGCCGACGACAACGTCGTGGCGGCACACACGTTGCAGTTGTCGTCTGCGCTGCTCGCCGCTGGGAAGCCCCACGAGGTGCTCCCGCTCGTGGGCGTCACGCACATGACCCCGCAGGAGGTGGTCGCGGAGCACCTCCTCCTCCACCAGCTCGACTTCCTTCGTCGGAGCCTCGGCCTCACCTGACCGGCGGCGCGTTCAGCCAGGGAAGTACGACACGACGACGAGCGTCTTCGTCGGATCGCTCAGCAACGGCGAGATGTCGCCCACATCGGGGCTCGCAGCAGCCTCCGGAGACACGACGATCACGCTCAGGAAGTCATCGCTGTTCGGCGCGAAGAACCCGGCCTGCGCGACGCCGTCGAACAACTCACGGTCGTCGGCAAGTTCGAACCCCGCACGCTCCAGTGCCTTGGTGTACGCGGCGATCACACCGTCGTTGTCGAGCGACGACAGGTGCAGCTCCGAGTAGCCCTGCGTCGGCCCGATGCCGAGGGCAACAAGCACCTCGGGCGCATCGAACGTCGGATCGATGCCGGGTGGGAGCACGAGACGATCCCACCATGATGGCCGCTCGATCTCGGGGTCGGGGTCGCAGGTCTCACCTTCATCGGGCAGCGTCCCGTCGACCAGCACGGCAGCGGCGAGCTGGGTCACGCACGTCGCGGTGAGGACGAAGCCGTGTCCTTCACCGGTGTAGGTGAGCAGTCGAGCATTGGCACCCATCGCAGCGGTCATCTCCTCCGCCCACCGAAGCGGTGTCGCCGGATCCTTCAGTCCACCGATCACGAGCACGGGTGCATCTCCGGTGTACGACAAAATCGGCGGCGTGGCGCTGATCCCGAAGCCTTCGCATTCGTCGCCGAAGTCGTCGACCGTGACGCCTTCGCTGAATCGTGGCGCCACGCGGCCGAGCTCGTCGACCACCGCCTGTGGGTCGGCCGGCGCCGGAGAGCCGAGGCCACTCGCGCACGTGATCACGGCGAACGACTGCTCCTGCGTGTCGTAGGTGCCGTCGGGACTCCGGCCGACGTAGCCATCGGCGAGGCGGAGCAGGCCGGCACCATCACCGCTGCGTGCATCGGCGAGGGCCTTTGCGAGTACCGGCCACGCGTCCCTGCTGTAGAGCGCCGCCGAGGTCGCCGTGCTGAACACCTGCTCGTTCGCAAGCCGTCCATCGTCACCGGGCGCAGGCGCATCGTCGAGTTGTGAGGAGAGTTCCTCCCACGCGCTTGCGACGTCCGCCGAGGTGAACGCGCACTCGGGCGTCGTCTGGCACCACGTCACCCAATCGTTGAACGCGCCTTCGAAGCCGCCTGCCTGCGTCGTGTACTGCTCGACATCGTCGTCGCCGCTCGGCTCGAACGCAGCGTCGAGCACGAGGGCACGCACCCGGTCGGGGAACAAGGTCGCGTACACCGCGCCGAGGTAGGTGCCGTAGGAGACACCGAGGTAGCTGATCGTGTCGTCGCCCAACGCGCGACGGATGACATCCATGTCTCGCGCAGCATTCTCGGTGGAGTAGAACGCCAGGTCGTCGCCGTAGGCATCACGGCACGCGTCTTCGAGGTAGGGCGCGGCGTCGTACGCCTCCTGCTCGGCGGGCGTGTCGGGTGTGCTGTCGAGATACACGGTCGCGTCGACTTGCTCGTCGGTGAGGCAACGGATCCCTCCCGAGCGGTCGACGCCCCGTGGGTCGAATCCGACCAGGTCGAACGCCTCGAGCCCCATCTCGTCGCGGAGTGCGGTTGCGGCACTCGCCGTGAAGTCCCAGCCAGAGCCGCCAGGTCCACCGGGATTGAGGAGCACCGCGCCCGTCCGCTGCTTCGACGCCGGCAGCCGGATGAGCGCGAGATCGAGCGTTGCGCCGTCGGCGTCGCCGTAGTCGAGCGGCACGGTGAGCGTGGCGCACTCGAAGTCTGGCCCCGGGTCGAACTCGTCGGTGCACGTGCCCCAGTCGAGCGGCTCGACCGCGGGCAGATCGGCACCAGCGGATTGCTTCGACGACGACGTGGCCGTGACGCTCTGGTCGACGCACGACGACGCGCCGAGGGCGAGCGCCGCTACGCACGCGAGGGACGCGACTCGGTTCGCGCCCATCAGCGAATCGTACCCACGCAGGTCGTCATGGGGCGGTCGCTCTGGCTGCACGATCGTGCCCGGCGAGATCGGGAAACACGGCGACGTCGACGTACCCCGCGGCAGTCAACAGCGCGCCGACCGCCTCACCCTGACCACTGCCGATCTCGATCACCAACACGCCGCCGGGCCGCAGCCACTCCATCGATGATGCCGCGATGATCCGGATGTCGTCGAGGCCGTCATCGCCCGCGAACAGTGCCGACGCCGGCTCCCAGTCGCGCACCATCCGCTCGACGTCGTCGGCCGTCGCGACGTACGGCGGGTTCGACACGATGAGGTCGAACGAGCGACGCCGATCGTCCGGCAGGGCGTCGCACCACGACCCCTCGGCAATTCGGACCTGCGATGCAGCGCGCCCGATGCCCGCCAAGTTGGCGCGAGCAACGTCGAGCGCATCGGCCGACGCGTCGGTGAGCCATACCTCCATGTCGTCGTGACGGAGCTCGGCAGCGAGTGCGAGCCCGATCGCGCCGGAACCGGTGCCGAGGTCGGCGACGCGCAGCGGCTTGGGCATCGCACGCGCGATGTCGATCGCTCGCTCGACGACCCACTCGGTTTCTGGACGCGGGATCAGCACACGGCGATCGACCATCAGATCGAGGCGTCGGAACGACCAGTGACCGAGCACGTACTGGACCGGTTCGCCGGCACGTACGCGCGCCACCATCGCATCGAGGTGCGCCACCATCCGCTCGGTCGCGGGCTCGTCGAGCTCGTCGAGGAACGCTCCGGCCTCCGCGCCGCTTGCCTCCTCGCACAGCCAGCGTGCCACGGTCCGATCACCGAGCAGTGATGCGGTCTCGTCCCACAGTGCACGCCACGGCAACGTGCCATCACTCACGGCTGATCAGCCCTCCTCGGCCAGCTGCCGTGACCGCTCATCGGCGAGCAATGCCTCCACGACCGCGTCGAGGTCACCACCGAGGACGTCGGCCAAGCGGTAGATGGTGAACCCGATGCGATGATCGGTGAGTCGATTCTCCTTCACGTTGTACGTGCGGATCTTCTCGCTGCGACCGCCACCACCGACCTGCGATCGCCGCTCGGCCGACAGAGCGGCGGCCTGCTCGTCCTGCGCGCGCTGCAGCAGCCGGGCGCGCAGCACCTGCATGGCGCGGGCGCGGTTCTGGATCTGGCTGCGCTCGTCCTGCATCGTGACAACGACGCCGGTCGGACGATGCGTGATCCTGACGGCCGAGTCGGTGGTGTTGACGCTCTGCCCACCCGCGCCGCTCGATCGGTACACGTCGATGTCGAGGTCCTTGTCGTCGATGTCGACCTCCACTTCCTCGGCATCGGGCATCACGGTGACCGTGGCCGACGACGTGTGCACACGCCCCTGGCTTTCGGTGACCGGCACGCGCTGCACACGGTGCGGCCCACCCTCGAACTTCAGGTGCGTCCACGCCGAGTCGCCGTTGACGACGAAGGTGACCTGATTGATGCCGCCGAGCTCACTCGGGTCGCTCGACAGCACCTCGACCTTCCACCCCTTCGCCGCCGCGTACGAGCGGTACATCTCGTACAGGTCGCGGGCGAACAGGTTCGCTTCTTCACCGCCTTCGGCACCGCGGATCTCCATGATCACGGCACGACCGTCGTTCGGATCCTTCGGCAGCATCAACTCGCGGATCTCGTCCTCGAGCACCACGACCTCGGCCTCGGCATCGGCCAGCTCCGACCGCCACAGCTCGCGCTCGTCGCCGCTCGATGCGTTGAACAGGTCGCGCGCGGTTGCCGCGTCGGCGGCCCGAACGCGATGGCGGCGCAGCGCGTCGACCAACGGGCCGAGGTCCTTGTAACGCTTCGACAGCTCGCGCAACCGGCGCTGATCCGCGAGCACGGCCGGATCGCTGAGTGCCGCCTCCAACAGGGCGTACTCGTCCTCGACGGACCCGAGTCGCTCGATCACGAGGAGCTGGTCGCCGACGCGACCGCGGCGAATCGAGTCGGCACGACCAGCAGCGACGCGAGGCGCTGCTGGATGTCGAGCACGTCGCGGGCAGGTGCCGCGATGATGACGCCGTCGGAACCGTGGCGTGCGGCGGCATCACCGGCGAACGCGACGACCTCGAGGTCGACACCGGTGGAGCACACCACGATGCGCGACCCGCCGACCTCGGTGGCGACGCACGGAACCTGATCCTTGAGGTTGGTGCGCGGCAACGGTGGCTCGGCAGCAACGAGCGCCGCGATCGTCGAATCGATCAGCGCCGGTTGCGCGATCACACGTGACCGGAGCAGCCGGCTCGCACCGAGCTGGTTGAGCGGATGGATCTCCGCGCCGACCGACCGGTGTGTCGCAACGGCGCGCACCACGTCGGCGAGTGCCTCCACGGTCGGGCGGTCGCCGTGCACCAGCTGGAACGTCTCGCGGTCGTGCGCGCCGACCCCGACTTCCAGGCGCGTGACGCCGGTGTGCAGATCGTCGACGACCCGACAGACCTCGAGGCCGGCAACCTCCCCCGCGAGCACACCGTGCTCCTCGGTCGGCTCGGCGCCACCGGCAACGATCAACGCGGCGAGGTCGCGATGATGCGTCGGCACCGGCGCGCTTGCGGGCAACGGCTCAGCGACAGCGGGAACGAGGACGCGATCGGCCAGGCGAGACACCGTGATCGGAACGGTGAACCACGCGGCCCGACGCGCCAGCGCACCTGCGCCCTCGGACGCAATGACGTGCACCCGTTTGGCGTCTCGGCGAAGTGCCCATGCGAGCGCTCCGCCCAACCCGCCCACCGAGCGTTCGCCGAGCAGCGCCCAGGCGGTGCCGTCGTCGCTCATGATCGCCGCGCCACCACCGAGGCCAGCCGGATCGCCGACCGGCGTGGATCCTTCGGCGACGACGATGGCCCGCAACATCGAACCGACCAGCTCGGCGCGGCGAGCGGGATCGAGCGTCGATGACATCGGGCGCAGGCTATCTGCGACCCGGGCGGCGATCAGCCGACCATCAGCCGACGAAGTACCCCATCACGTCGCCGACGACATGCACCGAGCCGCTTGCATTGAAGATGCGCGCCGCACCGTCGGCCCCGAGGCGGGCGATCACCATGTTCGGCACCACCTGGCCTGCGGACGCGTTGAGGTTCGAGGCGTTGGGCTGCGCGACGTCGCTCGGGAACACGGTGAGGTAGGTCGACGTCGACGGTGCAATTGCGGTGACGTTCAACAGCACCGCCGTCGCGCCCGACGGCGGCACCGACCCGCGACCCGCAAGGGGAAGATGCAACACGCCAGCGCCCAACGGTGCCGCAGGAGCGCCGGTGCCGGTACGGGTGTCGAGCACGCGGGAGGGCGACACGGCCACGAATCGCGAACTGTTGCCTGGTCCGAAACTGCTGAGCACGTCGATGATCACGTGGGTGCTGCCGGAGGCGTTGAACACACTGATCTTGCCACCGCTGCCGAGACGAGCGAACACCATGTTCGGCACGGCGTCGGCGTTGGCCATGTTGACGCTCGACGCGTTAGGGCGGCCTTCACCGCTCGGGAACACCGTGAGATAGCTCACCTCGGTGGCGCTGACAGCGGTGACGTTGATCGAGACCGCTTGTGCGTCGGCCGGCACACCGCCTCGCCCGGCGACCTGCACCTCGACCGTCTGGCCCGGTCCGATCATTCCTGCGACGCCACCCTCGCCGACGCGGGTGTCGAGCAAACGCGCCGGGGCGAGTGGGCGCATCCCGGTGGCGCACGACGCGGTGAACCAACCGACCACGTCGCCGATCAGTTGCACGGTGCCCTTGTCGTTGTAGATGTCGAGCGCACCTCCCGCACCGAGTGGCGCGATGACCAGGTTCGGGACGGCCGGACCCGGCATCGGGTTGAGGTTCGACGCGTTCGGTCGCGCTTGCGCCGCGGGGTAGATGCTCAGCCAGGTGGACTCGGTTGCTCCCACGGCGGTGACGTTCAGCGCGACGGCAACGGCGTCGGCCGGAACCCCGCCGACCCCGGCGAGCGTGAACCGCCATGTCTGCCCAGCGCCGAGCGGCGTCGACCGGCCACCGAGTCCGGTACGGGTGTCGAACACACGCACCGGGGTCGCCGGCACGAAGCCGGTCTGTGTGGCGGGTGGTGCGACGACGAATGGTGTACCGGGACCTGGGGTCGGTGTCACCGGCCCAGGAGCCGGTGGCGGAGCGCTTGGCGTCGCAGTGAACAGACCGAGGTTCTCGGATGCGCCACCGAGGATCGTGCTCGCGCCGCCGCCGAGCCAGCCGTCGATCACCGAGCCGAGCAACGAACGGAAGTCCATCGTGTAGGTGGTGCGGCTCCACCGATCGCGCACGTTCAGTGACGGGGCGGTGCCGAAGAATCCACCCTTCACCTTCGTCCCGATCACGAACAGGTCATTGGCGGTGCCGTGGTCGGTGCCGCCCGAGCCGTTGCCGTACGGCATCCGGCCGAACTCGGAGAGCACGAGGATGCTGACTCGGTCGCGGAAGTCGGGAGACACCGTTGCGTAGAACGCGGCGATCGCATCGTTCACCTGGCCGAGCAGATCGGGGTGCGAAGCAGCCTGGTTGTCGTGCGTGTCGAACCCGCCGAGACCCATGTCGATCACGCGCAGTCCGACGTTCGCATTCACGAGCCGCGCCGCGATCGTCATCTTTCCCACCAGTTCGGCATCCGGCAGCGTTTTCGCGAAGACCGGCGCCACCTGCTGAGCGGTGGTCACCTGGTTCCTCACCGTCGCTGCGAACTGGTCGTGCCAGGTGCCGCGCCCACCTGACGACGCGGCGAGCGCGGTGAGCCCGCTGTACATCCGCCGGTCGGAGGCCGACGTGCCCGTGGCAAACATGTCGCCATACGGCGAGATCGCCACAGCACGACGCACGTCGCCCTGCATGTGGAGCGGGACCGAGGTGTCGAGCGTCGCGACGGCCAGGTCGGCCTTGTCGGCGGACAGACCGTCGAGCCAACGACCGATCCAACCGCTCGTGCGCGAACCCGACGGGTACCGCGCGTTCATCCAGATCTCCATCGACGTGAAGTGCGACAGATCGGGATTCGGATAGCCGACCCCACGGACGATCGCCAACTGCTGCTTGTCCCAGAGCGACTTGAGGTACGGCAGCCGCGGGTGCAGGCCGAACTGTGCGTCGAGCGGCAGCACCGTGTTGGCGGGGATGGCGAGCGAGCCACGCTGGCTGTAATACAGCCCGTTGCCATACGGCACGACCGTGTTCAAGCCGTCGTTGCCGCCGTACAGCACCACCGTGAGGAGGATCCCGTCGGTGGCACCGATGGGCGGAGCCGCGAATGCCTGGCGCAGGTCACCGGGGATCACCGACTCGCCGAGCGAGCCGACGACGGCGCCGCCGATCACGCCGGCACCGATCGCCTGCAGGAACTTGCGACGCGTCCAGCCGCCGGGGCCGGGCCGGTCGTCGTCGTTGTCGCGCACCGAGAGTGCCCGGAGCACGTCCTCGGTCTCGATGTCAGTGGCAGTCATCATCGTCTCCGTGTCCGTCAGGCCATGTGGAATTCGGGGGTGAGCATGGTCATGATCAGGAGGTTCGTCGGCGACCAGTAGCTGTTCCACGTCTGGGCGGTCCGCTCGGCGCGGTGTGCGTTGATCAGTGCGTTGCGGCTCGCAGTGCTGAGCGGCGCGACGCCGAAGAACGCGGCGACGTTGTCGACTGCCGCCTCGACGCTGAGCTGATGGAGGTACTCGAAGCCGTTGTTCATCCGCAGGCGCCAGGCCACCGTGCCCGCGATCTGTCCACGTGCGCTGACGCCGCTGGTGGTGAGCCATGCTGCATTCGGCTTCCACCCGGCCACGTTCGGCGGGTTGAACAGCTGCTGGCCGAGCCGTTCGCCGCGCCAGGCGACGCCGATCTCGTTGAACGTCAGCCCGCTGTAGTAGGCGAGCGCGATCATCCACTCGACCGGCGTGCGCACGAGGCCCTGCTTGGCGGGCGTTGCGTAGAACTCCGGACGGTTGAACATCGCCCGGAGGAGCGGCTTGATCTCGAGGTTGTTCGCGATGAAGACGTCGGCGAGTGCGTTGATGACGGCCGTCGGCCCACCCGGGTAGGCGAAGAAGTCCCACAGCTTCGACGCGATCCGCCGCGCAGCAATGAGGCGCTTTGCGGTGTTGTCGCGCAGGATCTCGTTGATGATGTCGGGGCCGTCCCAGTTCCGGGTCGTCCCGAAGAACGTCTTCAGATCGTTGTCGTGTTGCGTCGGGCGGAACTCGTACGCGTAGTTGGGCCACAGCGCGTTGTGACCCGTCCAGGCTCGGGCAGCCGCGACGACGTCGTCCTCGGTGTAGTTGCCGACGCCGAGCGTGAACAGTTCCATGAGCTCACGTGCGAAGTTCTGGTTCGGAGCCGATTTCACGTTGCCGGCGTTGCTGAGGTACACGAGCATTGCTGGCTCGATCGCCATCCGTTGGGTGAGCTCACGGAAGTTGCCGAGCGCGAGCTGTCGATACAGCTGGTTCTGGCTCACCGAATGCTGCGTGTGATAGATCGACCACCACGCGCTAGTGAAGTGACCGTGCCAGAACAGGGTCATCTTCTCCTGGATCGGGCGGGCCGCGTTGAGCATCCGGCCGCACCACCACTCCGTCGCGAAGACGAACTGGTTCCAGTTGTCGGCGTCGCTGTGGTAGCTGATCTCGGCGGGAGTCGCCGGCGTGCCGTTGAGCGAGGTGTCGAGGATGTTGTCGACCGCCGCGGCGAGGCTCAGTGCCGACAGCTCGGTCACCCGGTTGGGTCGCGCGACGAACTCGGTGCGTCGCAGCAAGTGCGCGATGTCTGCGGGGTCGGCCACGTCCTAGGTATCGGACGGCGCGGCTCCGGAGAACAGTTCACCTTTCATCAACACGACCACTGGCCAAAACGGCCACACCCCCGGGCGCCGAGGCGTCCGAGGGTGTGGCTTGAAGGGAACCCGGCGAGGCCGGGGTAACTCACTTGCTCTTGCGCTCACCGTAGCGCTTGTTGAAGCGCTCGACGCGGCCACCCGTGTCGACCAACTTCTGCTTACCGGTGAAGAACGGGTGACACTCGTTGCAGAGCTCGAGGGTGAGGTCGGAGCCCTTCGTTGAGCCGGTCGTGAAGGTGTTGCCGCACGAGCACTTGACGGTGATGTCTGCGTACTTGGGGTGGATGTCGGTCTTCATGGTGCGCTCCCAGCGAAATCGAACGCCGAAGTGTATCCCCGAGTCGGAGGTCTCCCTCCCGGGGCTACATCGACGGCTGCTTGGCGATCTCCGTGAGGAACTCCTCGTTGGTGCGGAACGTCTTGAGGCGATCGACCAGCAACTCCAGGCCGGGCGCGGCGTTGCCATCGGCCGCGAGGCCTGACAGCACTCGACGCAACTTCCACACCATCTGCAGCTGCTTGCGGTCGAAGAGGAGCTCCTCGTGGCGCGTGCTGGAGGCATCGACGTCGATTGCCGGGTAGATCCGGCGTTCGGCGAGCTTGCGGTCGAGTCGGAGCTCCATGTTGCCGGTGCCCTTGAACTCCTCGAAGATCGCATCATCCATGCGGCTATTGGTCTCGACGAGCGCCGTCGCGAGGATGGTGAGGGAGCCACCTTCTTCGACGTTGCGGGCCGCGCCGAAGAACTTCTTCGGCGGATAGAGCGCGCCAGCGTCGATACCACCGGAGAGGATGCGGCCAGAGGCGGGGGCGGCGAGGTTGTAGGCACGGCTGAGACGGGTGATGCCATCGAGGATGATCACGACGTCCTCACCGATCTCGACGAGGCGCTTGGCCTTTTCGATGGCGAGCTCGGCGACGTGGGTGTGCTCATCGCTCGGACGATCGAACGTGCTGGCGATCACCTCACCCTTCACCGTGCGGCGCATGTCGGTGACCTCTTCGGGGCGCTCGTCGATGAGCAGCACGATCAGCTTCACCTCGGGGTGGTTCTTCTCGATCGAGGTGGCGATGGTCTTCATCACCGTCGTCTTGCCGGCCTTGGGCGGCGACACGATGATGCCGCGCTGACCCTTCCCGATCGGCGAGATCAGGTCGATGATCCGGGCCGTCATGTTGTTCGGGTCGGCCTCGTTCTCGAGGCGCAGCTTCTCGTCGGGGAACAGCGCGGTGAGGTCCTCGAACCGAGCACGGTTCTTCAGCTTCTCGGGGTCGCCACCGTTGACCGTGTGGATCTCGAGCAACGCAGGATTCTTCTCGTTGCGACCGGCCGGACGTGACAGTCCGGTGACGTGATCACCCTTCCGCAGGCCGTACTGCCGGGTGAGCTTCACCGGGATGTAGGCGTCTTCCTTGCTGGCGAGGTAGCCGCGAACACGCAGGAACCCGTAGCCCTCGTCGCGCAGGTCGAGGTAGCCGCTGACCTCTACCGGCTCCTGGCTCACCGGCTCACCGGACTCAGCGGCGTCACCGCGGTCGTAGCGAGCGTTGCGGTTGCGGTCGTTGCGATCGTTGCGGTCGTTCCGGTCGTTCCGGTCGTTCCGGTCTTGGCGCTGGCCGCCGTGGTTGCCTCCGGTCGGCTGCGTGCCGCCGCCCTGGCCACCACCTTCGATCAGGTCGGAGCCCTGCGGGCCGTCAGGGCGGCCCTTGCGGCGGCGGCGGCGGCGACGGCTGTTGCGACTCTCGCCATCGGGCGTGCCACCGAACTCGTCGCCGTCACCCTCGCCGTCGACCTCACCCTCGTCACCGTCGGTTGAGACGGCGCCGTTCGCGGTGGCTGCGGTGGTGATCGGCGCATCGATCTCGCCGTTGTTGAGCAGCTCGATCTCCCAATCGGGAAGCGGCTCACCATCGGGACCGAGCACGATCTGCGACTCGGCTGCGGCTGTGGGGGCCGGTGCGGCTGCGGGGGCCGCCTCCGCCACCGGGGCCTCGACGGCCGCGGTCGCTGCCGCGCCGTTGCCGTTCGACGACGGCGTGCCACCGGTCGTCTCGAGGATCTTGGTGATGAGGGTCGCCTTCGCGGCACGGGCGGTCGTCTTGATGCCGAGCGCCGTCGCGATGGCGAGGAGCTGGTCCTTGTCTTTGGATTCCAGCATGGACTGTTCGAGAGCTTCCGCGGCCACTGGCCACCTGCCTTCTGGAGAGGGTGTGGGACTCGGTGTGTCGAGGTGCGAGCACTACCGGCGGGCCCACCGCCTGGAGATCGACTCCATCACATCATCGGGCGACAGCCCGGAGACAGAGCGGTTCGGGAACCCGAACGCGGTGCACTGTAGCGAGTCGACCACGGTCCCGCAACGCATCGTGCGGTTGGGTTGCCAGTTCGGTTCAGACGGCGAACGTGGTCTCGACGAAGTGCTCGACGGCCGCCAGGTCGTTCGGAAGGTGGCCGACACGCTCGGGCAGGTCGAACAGATCGGCCAGGTGCGCAGGGAGTTCCGGGGTGAC
>JBMOFX010000023.1:0-18497 GCA_049318665.1 Ilumatobacteraceae bacterium
CCAACCAGTTCCACTACTACCGACTCACCGAGGACAACCGGATCCTGTGGGGCGGGTACGACGCGATCTACTTCTGGCGCGGCAAGGTGAACACCGAGCTCGAGAGTCGCCCCGAGACGTGGGCGAAGTTGAGCAAGCACTTCTTCGACACGTTCCCTCAATTGGAGGGCTTGAAGTTCTCCCACACCTGGGGAGGCGCGATCGATACGTGCACCCGGTTCTGTGTCTTCTGGGGTCAAGCCTGGCAGGGCCGCGTCGCATACGCGATCGGCTACACCGGGCTCGGTGTGGCATCGGCTCGCGTCGGCGGTGAGGTGATGCTCGACCTACTCGACGGGAGGCGATCGGTCGTCACGCAGACGCGCTTCGTCAAGGACAAGCCGTTGCCGTTCCCACCCGAGCCATTCCGATTCATCGGCATCCAGGCCACCCGTTGGTCGTTGAACCGCGAAGATCGGGGAGGGAGCCGCAATCTGTGGTTGCGGGGACTCGATCGATTCGGGCTGGGTTTCGACTCGTGAGCATCACCTCCGAGCTGCTGGCCAGCAAACGCGCCAGCGACCCGGCAGCGGTCCTCCACCACATCACGCCGCACACGCAGCTCATCGTCCCGATCGCGAATGGCGAACCGGTCACCCTGCTCGACGCCATCGAGGAACACGCCGCGCAGTTGGAGGGCGTCACCGTGCACCAGATGCACGCACTCCACGATCGACCGACGCTCCACGGTGCCTTCGGCGACCGGTTGCACCACGTCTCGTACTTCCTGTCGCACATCACGCGACCGTGCTTCCTCGAAGGTGCGATCGACCTCGTGCCGAACCACTTCTCCGAGGTCTACGACCTGATGATGCGCCGAGCGACGCGACCGTACGTGCTTGCGTCCGTCTCGCCGCCTGATCGCCACGGCAACTTCTCGCTCGGCACGAGTTCCGATTACGTGTCGAGCGCGATTGGCCGGGTGCCATTCTTCGTCGAGGTCAACCGGCAGATGCCGCGGACCTACGGCCGCAACCAGATCCACGTCTCCCAGGTGGATGGATGGGTCGACGCCGACTACCCGCTCGTCGTCGTCGAGCCGACCGAGCCGAACGACATCGACCGGCGCATCGGCGGGTTCGTTGCCGACCGCGTACGGAACGGCAGCACGATCCAAGCGGGCATCGGTGCGATCCCGAACGCGGTGCTCAGCCATCTGTCGGGCCACCGCGACCTCGGGGTCCACACCGAATTGATCTCCGACGGCCTGATCGATCTCATCGAGTCAGGCGTCGTGAACGGGGTCGAGAAGGGGAACAACCGATTGAAGGTGATCGGCACTTTCGCGCTCGGCACCACGCGGCTCTACGAGTTCATCCACGAGAATCCGACGGTGGAGTTCTGGTCGGCGCGCTATGTGAACGACCCGCGCGTCATCTCACGCGATCCGAACTTCGTGTCGATCAATGCGAGCCTCGCTGTCGACTTCCTCGGCCAGTGTGCGAGCGAAACGATTCACGGGCAGTACTACTCGTCGTCGGGCGGACAGAGTGACTTCGCACGCGGCGCCGCCTTCAGCCCCGGTGGGCAGAGCTTCATCGTCATGCAGAGCACCGCACGCAACGGCACGCTCAGTCGGATCGTGCCGCAACTCGCGGCCGGCGATGCGGTGACGCTGGTGAAGAACACCGTCGACATGGTGGTCACCGAGTTCGGCGTCGCCGAGCTGCGTGGCCGCAGCATCCGCGAGCGGGTCACCGCACTCATCTCGGTCGCGCACCCCGACTTCCGCGACACGCTCACCGAGTCAGCCCGCGCCTTGCACTACCTCTGAGCGATCAACGCGCCGCCGACGCGTGCAACCGAGGCCGGATCGTGCGGTCGGAGCCACGTGAGGACCAGTCGATTGACACCGAGCTCGGCCCATCGACGTCGCGACGGGTGATCGGGATCCACGAGGGCTTCGTCCCACTCCGACCACACCGACACGATCATTGGCTGATCGGCCCGAGCAGATGTCGATCGTGCAGCGATCGCGGCACCGAGCATCTCGGCGAGCTCAGCGTGGTCACCACGAATGTTGATGCCATCGGTTCGCTGCGCCGCGAGTCGCGCAAGCGCTGTGCTGTTCACGCCGAGCAGCGTCGGCGGTGGCGGTACGGGGACCGGAAAGGTGGTGACTTCGGCGTCGGGCGCGGGGTGCCAGAGGCGGTCGAGCTCGTCGAGCGCGTGAGCGAGTCGGGCATGGCGGAGCGCGATCGTCGGGGCAAGCTCGATGCCGAGATCGCGGTGCTCCCATGACCACGGCGTCGATGGCGCCGCGCCGGCACCGAGGCCGAGCACGAAACGTCCATTGCTGATCGCCTGAACGCTGGCGGCGCCCATCGCCATCACGCCCGGGTTGCGATTGGCGACATTGACGACGAGCGAGCCGATGCCGATCGTCGTCGTGGAAGCAGCCATCGCGCCGAGCAGCGTGAAGCATTCGAGCATCGTGTGCCCGCGCAGCAACTTGCCGGCAAAGTGGTCGAACACCCATGCGGTCGTGAAGCCGGCGTCCTCGGCCAGTGCCACCCCGTCGCGGATCGACTCCCAGGGTTCAGTCGCTGGGTTGAGCTGGATGTCGACGATCATCGAGTGCCCCTTCGTGCACGAGCACCGTCACCGATCTCGGTGCCACCACGACCGTACCGTCCGATGACCACGTGGTCGCCTCGGACGTGGTGTGACCGAGTACCCACGGCCCAGCCACCTGAGTCCGGAACGTGAGCGGCTCCCACCACGCGTTGGCCATCACGTACAGGGCACCGGACGACCAGGCGAGCGAACGCGACTCGTAGCCCGTGTCGACGTCACCGTCCACCCCGAAGCAGCGAACGTGATGCGGGTCGGCAAGTCGACGCAACGCGATCAGCGTGCGCACCGAGGCGCGCAGCTCAGGCCAGCGGTCGAGCAGTCCCCAGTCGAGCCAGTTGGTCGGCCCGTCGAGGTCGTAGGGGTTGTCGAGGCCACCGAGCGAACGACCCATCTCGTCGCCCATCTGGAACATCGCTGCGCCGGCCGACATCAGCAGGTACGAGAAGGCGTTGCCGATCTGCTGCCCGCGCAGTTCGTCGCCGCAATCCCACGCGAGGTGCCGGTCGTCGGTGACCGTGGTGAGGTCGTGCAGCGTCAGCCCGTCGTGCGATGCCACGTAGTTGAGCGACCGCCAGGCGCGACCATCGAACAGGTCGGGGCTGCCCGAGACGCGCTCGATCATTGCCGGCACCATGCCGGCCTCGCCGCGCAGGAACCGACGGACATCGTCGCGGAATCGATCGTTCCACTGCGACCATCGCTGGTCGGCGAAGCCAGCACCCACCTGGTACGCGGCGAGATCCCAGGGTTCGGCCACCAGCGAGACTCCGCGCGCGGCGGCCCAGTGCCCGATGCGGTGGACGAGCTCGCCACCGTCTCGTGTGAGGATCGACGCAAGGTCGAACCGAAAGCCGTCGATACCGAGATCGGCGAATCGGTGGAGCGCCTGGAAGATCAGATGCCGTGCGACCGGACTCGAGGCGTTGGTGTCGTTGCCGCAGCCCGTGTCGTTGGTGAGGGCACCGACTGCATCACGGCGATACACGCCGTCGTCACCCAGACCGTGGAACGTCCACGTGTGCCGATCGCCTTCGCCCGTGTGGTTGAACACCACGTCGAGCCACACCTCGATGCCATGACGGTGCGCTGCCTCGATGAGATCGGCGAGTTCCTGCGGTGCGTCGTCACCGCTGGCATAGGGCCGGTGGATCGCACCCCACACGATCGGCATGTAGCCCCAGTAGTTGTCACCGTCGTCGAACGGGTGGACCGGCATCAGCTCGATCACCTGCACGCCGAGGTCGGCGAGGTACGGCAGACGCTCGATCATGCCGCTGAAGGTGTGCGCGAAGCCGCGCACGTGGAGCTCGTAGATCACGGGATGGTGGTGGTGATAGCCGAGTCGCGGACGCACCGGCCACGGCGCAGTGCGCACCACGCCGAACGGCTGGCCATGGTCCATCACGAGGTCGTTGCTCGACGGATCGACGAGCGGGCCGACACCATCGGCCGTCAGCCAGTAGCGGTCCCCGGCCGAGGCCGGAACGGACGCCGACCACCATCCCGTGTGGCTCGGGTCGTCACGGGTCATCGGCGCCTGCCGAATCGAGCTGTCGAGCGCGGACCGCACACTGACCACCAGCTCGCGAACGCCCGGCGCAGGGACCGACACCGACAGCAGGAACGGTTCGGTCTCGCCGTCGCCCGCCCCGTCGCCCACGGCGCACAGTCAACCACCTCGGCCCTAACCTGTGCGCGTGCTCTCGTCCACTGCCACGCCGCTCGACGTCGCCAGCGCATTGAGTAGCCACGGCTACCTCCCGGATGAGGGTCTCGCCACGGCAATCTTCCTCGCGCTGTCGCTCCATCGGCCGCTCCTCCTCGAAGGCGAAGCAGGCGTCGGCAAGACCGAGGTGGCCAAGGTGCTCAGCCGGTGGAGCGGGGGCGAACTGATCCGACTGCAGTGCTACGAAGGCATCGACGCCGGCCAGGCGGTGTACGACTGGGACTACTCGCGCCAACTCCTCCACCTCCGCGCCGCGGAAGCAACCGGCGACGCACGCGGCATCGGCACCACCGCGCTGGAGGACCAGCTGTACCAGGAGCGCTTCCTGCTGAAGCGTGCCGTGCTCCGGGCGATCGACCATCAGAGCCTCATCCCGCCCGTACTCCTCATTGACGAGATCGACCGCGCCGACGACGAGTTCGAGGCCTACCTGCTCGAGGTGCTGTCCGAGTTCCAGGTGACGGTGCCCGAACTGGGCCGCTTCAGCACCACGCAACCGCCGATCGTGATTCTCACGTCGAACCGAACGCGTGACGTTCACGACGCGCTCAAGCGGCGCTGCCTCTACCACTGGGTCGACCATCCCACGTTCGAGCGCGAGGTCGAGATCGTCCGGCTCCGCGTGCCGCACGTGCTCGAGCCGCTCGCCCGCCAGGTGGCCGGCGCCGTGGAGGCGATGCGCACACGCAACCTCTACAAGCCACCCGGCGTCGCCGAGACCATCGACTGGGCCAGCGCACTCGCCGTTCTCGGCACCACGGAGCTCGACGAGCAGGTCGTCGGCGTCACGCTCGGCGCTGTACTCAAGTACCGCGAAGATCAGGAGCGCGTGCGCCAACAGGGCGGGCTGGCCGACATCGTCAAGCAAGCCTTCGAGCGCGGCGCCTTCCATGGCTGACACGACGGCCGAAGAGGTAGCGGTCGGATTCGCCCGCGTCCTGCGCGGCCTCGGTGTCTCGGTTCCCATTGGGTGCGTCATCGATTTCGGTGAGGCGATCGGCCTGCTCGGCATCGATCGACGGGACGCGGTCTATTGGGCGGGGCGCACCACGCTCGTGCACCGACCGGAAGATCTCGGCACGTACGACCGAGCGTTCACGGTCTTCTGGGAGCAGCAACGCCCGACCGCCGACGAGCAGCCGACGGAGACACAGCACGTCGTGGTGGCCGTCGATGACGGCGAACCCGACACCGACGCCGACCCCGATCGCGTCGACGAGCCGGAGCGTGCGGACGACCCGGACGTGCAACTGCGGTTCTCCGCGGTCGAGGTGCTTCGGCACAAGGACTTCGCGGCCTACGACGACGTGGAGTTGCGGCAGGCGGAGGCGCTGATGAGCCGCCTGCGGCTCGCCGGCCCCCCACGCGCATCGTTTCGCAAGCGTCGGTCGCGCCGCGGCACCGAGCCCGACATCCGTGCCACCATCCGGCTCTCGCTCCGCTCAGCCGGCGAACCGATCCAGCGTCGCTACCGCCAACCCGGCGAGCGGATGCGTCGCCTCGTCCTGCTGCTCGATGTGAGCGGGTCGATGGAGCCATACGCCCGCGGCATGCTCCGCTTCGTCCACGCCGCTGTCGCAGGCCGTCAGCGGGTCGAGGCGTTCGCGCTCGGCACCCGACTCACTCGGCTCACCCGTGAGCTGAGCAGCCGCGATCCCGATCGGGCGCTCGAGCGCGCAACGGCGAGCGTCCTCGACTGGAGCGGCGGCACCCGTCTCGGCGACTGCCTGCGCACGTTCAACGACGACTGGGGCGTGCGCGGCATGGCACGCAACGCGATCGTCGTGATTCTCTCCGACGGGTGGGACCGTGGTGACCCGGCGCAGCTCGGCGAACAGATGCAACGTCTCCACCGCGTCACGTTCCGGACGATCTGGGTGAATCCGCTGAAGGTGACGCCCGGGTACGCGCCGCTCGCTCGGGGGATGGCCGCCGCACTGCCCCATGTCGACGCGTTCGTCGAGGGCCACTCCATCGCAGCAATGGAAGAGCTCGCCGCCACCATCAGCGTGGCGTCGCTCGACAACCGGTCGAGGTCGGCGCACGCCCTCGTCGGCACGTCTCTGCGCGGAGGTGCCCATGCGTGAGCTGTTGGACGACATCGATCGCTGGCGCGCCGACGGGAAGCGCGTCGCCATCGCCAAGGTGGTCGACATCGAGGGCTCGGGCCCTCGTGAGCCGGGCGCCGCGATGGCCGTCAACGACGTCGGCGAGGTCGCGGGCAGCGTGAGCGGCGGGTGTGTCGAGGGGGCCGTCGTCACCGAGGCGCTCGGCGTGCTCCACGGCGAACGCGGGCCGGGCATCGTTTCGTTCGGCTTCAGCGACGACGACGCATTCGCGGTCGGACTCACATGTGGCGGCACGATCCGGCTCTACATCGAGGCGCTCGACTGGTGAGCGACAGCATCTACGACACGCTCCGAGCTCGTCTGCGCGAGCAACAGCCGACTGCGTTAGCGACGGTCATCGACGGGCCGCAGCCAGGTGCGAAGTTGCTCGTCGTGCCGGATGCGGAGCCGCTCGGCACCCTCGGCAACCCCGAACTCGATCGCATCGTGGCTCGCGATGTGCTCGGTGAGCTCGAGGCCGGACGGTCGGGCATTCGCCACTACGGCCCCCACGGTCAAACCACCCCGGAGGACCTGCTCGACGCACCGACGCTGTCGGTGTTCATCGAGAGTTGGGCACCACCACCTCAGATGTGGATCTTCGGCGCGGTCGACTTCACTGCCGCACTGTCGCGAGTGGCGAAGGTGCTCGGCTACCGCGTCATCGTGTGCGACGCGAGGGAGATCTTCGCGACGCGACGCCGGTTCCCGGCGGCCGACGAAGTGATCGTCTCGTGGCCCGGCGCGCTGTTCGACCAGCGTGGCACCCAACTCGGTTCGCGCGATGCGGTGTGCATCCTCACCCACGACCCGAAGTTCGATGTGCCTGCCGTGCAAGGAGCACTCGCGACCCGCGTCGGGTACGTGGGGGTGATGGGCAGTCGTCGCACGCACACCACTCGCGTCGAGCGGCTGCGCGACGTCGGGGTCACCGACGCCGAACTCGCACGGCTGATGTCACCGATCGGGCTCGACCTCGGCGCGCGGACGCCGGAGGAAACCGCGATCTCGATCTGCGCGGAGATCATCGCTCGACGGACCGGGAAAGCCGCCCCATCGCTGCGCGATGCCGATGGCCCGATCCACACCGGGCCCGAACACCGCCCGGCCTGACCGGTCGCCGCCGGCTCAGTCGCCGGTCGGGTCGCCGAAGCGCAGCGAGCGACGGCTCGAGTGATCGACTTCGACGGTACGACCGCGACCGATCGCGTGGACGATCGCCTTGTCGACGCCGAGCCACATCATCACGTGACCGGGGTACTGCACCAGGTCGCCGGCCTGCGCCGTGTCGCTCGTGCGCTTGGCCGCCGCGCGAATCTGTGACGAACTGGAGCGCGTGAGCTGGAACCCAGCTTGGCTCCATGCGTAGGAGGTGAGTCCGGAGCAGTCGAAGCTCACCCCGGGACGGCTCGTGTTGCGGCGATAGGGAACGCCGACCTGGCCGAGTGCTGCCATCAGCGCCTGCTGGTGGTCGAAGTCGGCGTCACGCCAGGCCGTGACGAGGCGGGCGGGATCCACGTCGATGCGCTCACCGACGTTGCTGGCGATGCTGGCGCGGAGTCCGGTGTAGGCGGCGAGCGCATCCTGGGATCCCGTCTCGAGCCACTGGTTGAGCTGGACGAGCGCCTGGCCTGCCTCGTCGGCGATCGGGTCGGCTGGCGATGCGGCCGGCGTGGTGCGTGCAGCGAGTGGCGCGGCCTGAGCCGTGGTGGGCACGGCAACGAGCGACACGCCCGCTGCAGTGAGTGCTCCGGCGAGCACGGCCCGCCGGATGGTGGTGTTGATCGTCATGTTCGAGAACCCTCCAGGTCCGTTGCGGTGGCCGGCAACGACGTGCCGACGACCTTGGCGTCACCGGAAGCGCCGTACGAGAGCGCCACCGCGGGTGTTTGGCCGGTCCCGGGCCCCGACGAACGGACCCGGCCATGGCTGTAACGCAAACGACCATATCGTCATCGAACTGACATGTTCAACCCCGTTGTCATGATTTCGCAATGTCAGTGACGCGCGAGTGTCATCTACGGTTTGGCTTATGCGCACCGTGGCGGCCCTCCTGGCAGCAGGCGGCGGCTCACGATTCCACGGTCCGACACACAAACTGCTCGCCGATCTCGACGGGCGTCCCGTCATCGCTCACGCCGTGGCGAACGCACTCGGTGCCGACATCGGGCCGCTCGTCGTGGTCACCGGCGCCGCCGACGTGCGTGACGCGCTCACGTGCCCCGGCGTCGAGGTGTCGATCATCCACAATGAACGCTGGGCCGACGGACAGGCCGGTTCGATCGCACTCGCCGTCGCCGAAGCCGACCGTCAAGATGCGGAGTTCCTCCTGATCGGCCTCGCCGATCAGCCGTTCGTTGCCGCCGAGGCGTGGCGGCTCGTTGCATCCGCTGCAGATGAGTGGCCCGTCGTGACCGCCTCGTATGATGGCCGCCGCGGTCCACACCCGGTCCGGTTGCATCGGTCGATCTGGCCGCTGCTGCCGACGTCGGGAGATGACGGCGCCCGCAGTCTGCTGCGAGAGCTCGGGGGGTCGGTGCACGAGGTTGCCTGCCCCGGCTCCGCAGCCGACATCGACACCCTGGAGGATGTGCAGCGATGGAGAAGCTCCTGAACGAGTTCGTGATCACGCGCCCGATCGACGAGGCCTGGGCGGTTCTCACCGACGTCGAGCGCATCGCACCGTGCATGCCGGGGGCAACGCTCCAGGAGATCGAAGGCGACATCTATCGCGGTGTCGTCAAGGTGAAGCTCGGAGCGATCGCCACCGCGTTCAAGGGTGAGGCCAAGTTCATGGAGCGCGACGACGCGAACCACCGTGCGGTGTTGCACGGCGAAGGGCGCGACACCACCGGCAAGGGCAACGCCGACGCCGTGATCACCGCATCGCTCGAGAGCGTCGGCCCTGAGCTGACGAAGTGCGTCGTCGAGACCGACCTTCGTGTCACCGGCAAGGTTGCCCAATTCGGGCGCGGCATCATGGCCGACGTGAGCAAGAAGCTCATGGCGCAGTTCGCGACCAACCTCAACACGATGCTCGACGAGTCGCGTCCCGTGGCCGCCGAGCCGGTCGTCGCTGAGGTGCCGGATGAGCCGGTGATCTCGCCGACCACCGGCCCGACGATCCGCAAGATCGACGGACCGGCGAACGAGCCGATCGAACTGTCCGGCATCGCCGGCCCAGTGATGCTGAAGCGCGCGCTGCCGATCGTCGGCGGGCTGGTGCTCTTCCTGCTCATCCTGCGCCGCCTCCGTCGCGGCTGACGTCACCCGTGCCGGCCACCGCTGATGACCTCGAACAGGTCCGCGAGCTCCTCGGCCGCGAGCCCCAGGGTGCGTTCGAGGTCGTGGTCCGGCGATCCGACGGTTCCCCCATCGTGCTGCGCAACCACCCCATCCTCGGCGACGGCACGCCGATGCCCACGCGCTACTGGCTCGTCGGGCGCCCCGAGGCGCTGGCCGTGAGTCGGCTGGAGGCCACCGGCGGCGTGCGACGCGCAGAGGCAGAGGTCGATCCGGCACTCGTTGCCGACGCGCACCGTCGCTACGCCCTCGAACGCGACGCGGCAATCGAACCCGACCACATCGGCCCCCGGCCTTTCGGCGGTGTGGCCGGGACGCGCACCGGCGTGAAGTGCCTGCACGCGCACTACGCCTGGTTCCTCGCAGGTGGCGACGACGCGGTCGGTGCGTGGGTCGAGCGCCAACTCGGGAACGATTGATGACGATCGTCGACATCACCATCGGGCGCCACGAGATCACCGTCGTCATCGGCGACGTCACTCGCGTGTTGCCACTCGGCACCGACACACTTCGTGAGCGCGAGTTGCGGACCGACCCCCCTCGTCCCGAGGAGCTCACCAACGCAATCGGTGCGGTGTACGACCACCTCGACGACGTCGCGCTCGAACTGCCCGAGGTGCTCGGCGCGACCGTCGTCGTGCACGGCCCGGCAATCGCGTGCATCGCCGATGTGGAAGTAGGCGCGCCTGCCGAGTTGCCACTCGTACTGAGTCGCGACGCTGCCGAGGACGTCTTCCGGACGATGGCCACCGAACCGGCATGCGACCGGCGGCTCAATCCGGGGCTGGCCCCGCCGATGGTCGACGAGATCGTCGCCGGGTGCTGCGCGGTCGTGGCGGTGCTGCGCCGCCTCCACCTCGACGCCGTCACCGTGGAACACTGACGCCCGTGTCGACCTTCGGACACCCCTCGATGACGTCGAACACCGGCCTGCGTCTCTACGGCAAGCGGATCATGATGCGACCCCTCACGCCGGGCGACTTCGCGCAGTGGACCGAGGTTCGGGTCCGCAACGAGGAGTGGCTCGTGCCGTGGGAGCCGACTCGCTCGACGCGCCTCGCCGATCCGACCCGGTCACGCGAAGCGTTCAGTGCACGGTGTGCCGCTCGCGATCGCGAACGGCAGGCGGGCACCGCCTACGGGTTCGGGATCTACGTCGACCATTCCCTCGCTGGCGAGGTCAACATCAACAACGTCGTCCGGGGCGCCCTGCAATCGGGCACGATCGGCTACTGGATCGATCGCGATCGAGCGGGTCGGGGCTACACCGCCGAAGGGGTGGCCGTCCTCACTCGGTTCGCGTTCGAAGAACTCCATCTCCATCGGCTCGAGATCTGCATCGTGCCGCGCAACACCAACAGCCGGCGGGTGATGGAGAAGCTCCGCTACCGCGAGGAGGGCATTGCCCTGCGATACCTCGAGATCAACGGCACGTGGGAGGACCACATGCGCTTCGCCATCACCCAGGAGGAGTGGCACGAGCGTCGGTCGGAGTTGACCGACGCCTGGATCGCGTGACGTCTACTCGCCAGCCATCATGAAGGCCTGTGCCTTCGCACGCCGAACCGTGGTGCGGCGCTTCCACATCTTCAACTTCCAGTGCTTCACGCGTCCGCTGCTGGTTCGCACCCGCTCGGGGTCGTGGTGGTGGAGCGGGACCCATGCCCGGCCCGGTTCGTGGACTTCGTCCCACTCGTAGCCGTTGCTCAACTGTGCGGTCACAGCCTGCAACTCTGAGTGGATCCGGTGCCGCTCGTTGTGCGCATGCGCTCGAAGATCCATCTTCGGTGGCGGTGCGGTCTCGAGGCTTCGGTGACGCTGGCTCATCTGTACCTCCGGTGGTGATCGGAACGTACGGGAAAGAGCTCCCCGTGAGGAGACGGTACGCCTCTCGTCCGTCGCCGCCAAGGCTTCTCGCGTAACTTTTCTGCGCGCTTTCCTCGTTCAGGACTTTGACGAGATACGCGCCTGCAACGCAGCGATCCGTTCTGCGAACCACGGTTGCCGCGTGCTCCACACCTGCGGGGTGAGCTCACGATCGACTGCCTCTGCCTGGGTGTCGATGTCGGCCATCGCCGCGATCGTGCGCTTCACCTCGATGACGAGCTCACGTGGCGCAGCAGCGGCGCGAGCAGCCATCTCACCAGCGACCACGAGCAGTTGATCGTCGTCGACGCAGCGGTGCACGAGCCCGACCCGCTCGGCTTCTGCGCCATCCATCACCTCACCGAAGACCACCCCGGCGAACGTCGCTTGCGGTCCGGCGATGCGCCGCAACATCCAGGTGTGCCCGCCTCCGGGGTGGATGCCGATCTGCAGGAACCTCGTGTCGAACTTGGCCCGACGAGCAGCAAGACGCAGATCGCAGCTGAGCGCCAGGTTCATCCCCGCACCGACCGCGGCACCGTTGACCGCCGCGATCGTGGGGAGCGGGCTGCGCGCGATGCGGAGGAACCCCTCATAGATCGAACCGAGGCTCTCCTTCGTCGCCTCCGCGAGATTGCCGAGGTTCGCCCCGGCACAGAACGCCGGTGCCGCTCCGGTGATCACGATCGCGGCGATCCGAGCGTCGGCTTCGAGTTCGTCCATGGCGGCGACGATCTCGGCGACGAGTGGAGCGGTGAGGCTGTTTCGTTCCGCCGGGTTGTTGAGGGTGAGGGTGGCGTACGCCTGACCCCCGTCGACGGGCGTGATCTCGGTGAGGACGAGCGACATGGGTTGCAGTCTGTCACGGGCGCCGCACGACGCTCCCGTCCACCATCACGGGTAGCGTCACGCTCGTGCTCGACCATGTCTTCACCGATGCCATCGGCGCGCTCCGAGATGCCTTCGAGAACGCGTTCCTCGAGCGGCAGGCGTTCGACGAGCACTTCCAGGTCGACGTGTTGCTCGGCGACCTGAGCTGGGAGACGAGCTACGGGCTGCCGGGTGAAGGGCAGCCGCCTCGCGTTGTCGCCCACATCGCGTTCGACTGGCCGACCTGGAGCCAGACGTCGTATCGGCGCTGGTACGTCGACGAAGTGCTCGACCAGCTCCCGGCGATCGAGATCGAGATCATCTTCCGCGTCCAGCGTCTGAGCGAGCAGCCGTCGCCGGCCATCGTCGCCGACATCGCCGTCGACACGAGCCCGCTCATCGGCGATGGACGCCTCGAGCGGGCCGGCACCACGGTGGAGATCACCTATCCCGACGCCGCCGACCACCCGTTGGGAGCGAGCGGCACACTCGAGCCGTCGTACGCGCTCGAGGTGTCGTACGAGGGGCTCTACGAGTTGGCTGAGCAGACGCTGGCCGACGGAGCAAGCACGTTGCTCGACGAACACTTCGGCGCCCTCGGCGGGTGGATCGCCGCCACCCTCGTCAAGTTCGGCGACCTCAAGCTGTCGTTCCGCCCGGCCGACGAGCTCGACGACGAGCGCTGACGAGGCGTGTGCCACGATCGGACGATGTCCGTCGTGCTGCTCGAGGTGAGCGATCGCATCGCCACCGTCACCCTCAATCGTCCCGATGCTCGCAACGCACTGTCGAGCGAGGTCCTCCGTCTGCTTCCCGAGCGTCTCCGCGAGGCCGACGCGAACGACGACGTCGACGTGATCATCCTCACCGGCGCCGACCCGGCCTTCTGCGCCGGCCTCGACCTCAAGGAGCTCGGTTCCTCGGCGCGCAACCTCGGCGCCGGAGCGGACGGACGACCGAATGCCGACGGCGTGCGCGGCCCGTTCCCGCTGCTCGCCAAGCCGCTCATCGGCGCCGTCAACGGTGCGGCCATCACCGGTGGGTTCGAACTCGCGTTGAACTGCGACTTCCTCGTCGCCTCCGACCGAGCCAAGTTCGGCGACACTCACGCCCGGGTCGGCGTGATGCCCGGCTGGGGCCTGACCGTGCTGCTCCCCCAGGCCATCGGTGTCCGGCGCGCACGGGAGATGAGCTTCACCGGCAACTTCCTCTCCGGCGAGGAGGCATTTCAGTGGGGGCTCGTCAACCACGTCGTGCCGCACGACGAGCTCATGTCGTTCACTCGGCGCCTGGCCGCCGATATCGCAGGCAACGATGCCGACGGCGTCCGTCAGATTCGCCGCACGTACGCCGCCATCAATGCCGAAGCCGACGGGTGGCAGATCGAAGCTCGCGACGCGGCCGCCTGGCAGCGCGCGATGTTCAGCCCCGAGCGCGTCGCCGAGCGGCGCGCCGCCATCCAGGCTCGAGGTCGTCAGCAGTAGCGCGAGCTCTCGCAGTGACGACGAGACCGGCGCCGACCGCAATCATCAAGCTGCCGAGCGCCAGTCGACGCGTGGCCGAGTCGCCGGTGGCGGGCAACGTGGTCGGTCGAGCCTGCTGACCCGGCACCGCCGGTGCCGAAGCGATCTCGCCACACCGGTCGACACGCAGGATCAGACCGGCAGACGTGAGCGGCACCGTCGTTGGGTTCGTGATCGTCACGCGCCCACCGGGGACGACCGCGCCGAGCACTGCCGTGACCCCGCCGATCGCAACGGGCACGACAGTGGCGAACCCACTTTGGTCGAGCGCCTCCGCCGACAGACTCGTGACGGTGAGCGTGGTGCCGGTCCGGACCGGCACGATGAGCCCGGTGTCGACCGCGATCCCGTCGGCTGGCAGCACCGGCGTCACGTCGGACACGTAGGTCTCGCTGGTACACACGGTCGTCGGAGCGGCCGAGACGCCGGGCGCGGGCAATGCGAACCCGAGGAGGATGAGGAACGAAACGGTGCACCACCGTCGTGCCGTCGCCCGGATCATGCGGAACAACGTACGAGATCTTGCGGAAGGCTTGTGGGACGATCGGCGCAAAGGGCCGGGCGACCCATCTCGACCGGTTGCTACAGCGTGGCGCTACAGCGCAGCGCCCCGAGCCCGCAGGTCGTCCTTCACCACGTCGGAGATGGCGATCGCGAGGATCTCGGCGCCGACGGTGTTGAGGTGGAAGCCGTCGGAGGCGCGCACGTCCTTGCCTTGGCCATCGCGCGGATCGACGTGGTACTCGGCGTAGCCGCCCTGCTTGCCGGCGAACATCGCCCACGTATCGACGAAGCGCACGCCCGGCCGCTTGGCCACCTCGGCACGCACCACCTCGTCCTGCACTTGGAGGCGCTTGGTGACGTCCGGGTTCTGGTGGTTGGGGATGCCGACCCAGATGAGGGTCCGTCCGTCGGCCGTGAGCGCGTCCATCACAGCTCCGACGCGAGCGCCGTACTCGGCGCGCCACTTCTCGTCACCGTCGCCCGTGGGCTGACCGGCGACCACGGTGCCGTCGGCGGTGGTGAGGCCCTGTGCGTCGTTGCCACCGAACGTGACGACGACGATGTCGGGGTCGACCTCCGGGACGATCCGCGAGATCTCCGCCGGCCAGTCGTAGAAGTCGGGTCGAGCAAGGCCGGACGACACCTTGTAGTCGAGGGTGGTGCTGACGACGCCGGTCTCTTTCTGCAGCTGCTCGAGGTAGGGGCCGAATGCACCGGCATCGGAGTCACCGATGATCAGCATCGCCGCAGGGTCGGCCGCCGTCGGCGGGCCAGCAGGCGCCGGTTCCGACGTGGACGTACTGGTGGAAACCGCCGTCGCCTCGGGCGACGTGCTGGCCGTTGCTGCCACGGTCGACGATGTGGTGGCGGGCCCTGCTGCAGCACCCGTGCCATCCGAGCCGAGCAGTGCCCTGCCGGTCGAGATCAGACCGACGACGAGGAACAGCACCACCGCGACGGCTCCCACACGGCGCACCATGTAGCGCCGTCGGCTCACCCGACGCCGGGCGTGAGCCGTCGCATCAGGATGCGAATTGTGAACAGGGCGAGACATGGGAGATCGCGGTACATGCTAGGTGGCGAGGCCGACTACGCTTCGGCACGGATACCCATCCACCCATCCAGACTCCTAGGGGGAGACAACATGCGGAATTCCAAGCGCATCGCAGCGCTGGCACTCGCGACCTCGATGATCGTCCTCGCTGCCTGTGGCAGTGACGACGCTTCGTCGTCGACGACGGAAGCACCCGGCACCACCACTGGCGAGACGACGGCACCGTCGACCGGCAAGATCGCGGGCATCGCGTTCGACACCGGCGGCCGCGGCGACGGCACGTTCAACGACTCGGCCGGCCTCGGTGGCGACAAGGCAGCGTCTGAGCTCGGCATCGAGGTCAAGGAACTCGAGACCACCACCGACGACGACCGCAAGCCCAACCTCGAGACCCTCACGACGGCTGGCGCCAACCCGGTCATCGCCGTGGGCTTCCTCTTCAGCGACACGCTCGGCGCAGTTGCCGCAGCGAACCCCGACACCCAGTACGCGATCGTCGACGGCTTCGTGCCGCCGGACGTGGCACCGAACGTCGCCAACCTCGGCTTCGCCGAGGAGCAGGGCTCCTTCCTCGTGGGTGCCGCTGCGGCACTCAAGAGCAAGACCGGCCAGATCGGCTTCATCGGTGGCCAGGAGATCGACCTGATCAAGAAGTTCGAGGCGGGCTACATCGCTGGCGCGAAGGCCGTCAACCCCGACATCAAGATCGAGTCGAAGTACCTCGGCGCCGCAGGTGACAACGCTGCGTGGGGCTCGCCCGACAAGGCCAAGGAAATCGCGCTCGGCTGGTACGCCGACGGCGTCGACATCATCTACACCGCCGCTGGCGGTTCGGGTGCGGGCACCATCGCCGCGGCTGTCGAGGCCGACAAGTGGGCCATCGGCGTCGACTCCGACCAGTACCTCACCATCGGTGACCCGGAGGCGCAGAAGCACATCCTCACCTCGATGCTGAAGCGCGTCGACGTGGCCGTGTTCGAGACGATCAAGGCTGTCGCCGACACCGGCAAGGCTGAGAGCAAGGCATTCGACCTCAGCGTCGACGGCGTCGGCTACGCCACCTCCGGTGGCTATGTCGACGACATCAAGGACCAGCTCGAGGCGTTCAAGGCCGACATCATCAGCGGCAAGATCGTCGTCCCCACGGACCCGACCAAGGCCTGATCACGACGAAGGTTGAGTGAGTCCCGAAACGGGACATCAAGCGTTCACGGAGAGCCCGGGGGTCCGCCCCCGGGCTCTCTGCTATACAGGACTGTTCGAGGGGGGTCGGATGACAGACGACGACATCGCGGTGCAGCTGGAGGGGATCGAGAAACGATTCCCCGGCGTCATCGCCAACTACGACGTCAGCTTGCAAGTGCGCCGCGGCACGATCCACGCGATCGTGGGTGAGAACGGTGCCGGCAAGAGCACGTTGATGAAGACCCTGTATGGCATGCATCAACCTGATGCGGGCACGATCACCGTCAACGGCGCGTTGCAGCACTTCAAGTCGCCGAGCGATGCGATCGATGCGGGCATCGGCATGGTCCACCAGCACTTCATGCTCGCCGACAACTTGACGGTGCTCGAGAACATCATCCTGGGCAGCGAGCCCACGAAGCGTGGGGTGCTCTCGGTCGGTGCGGCACGCCAACGCATCAGCGAGCTGGCCGCTGCGTCGGGCGCCCATGTCGACCTCGACGCACCGGTGTCCGAGCTCGGTGTCGGTCAGCGCCAACGCGTCGAGATCCTGAAGGTCCTCTACCGAGGGGCGCGCATCCTCATCCTCGACGAGCCAACCGCTGTCCTCGTGCCGCAGGAGGTCGACGAGTTGTTCGCGAATCTCCACCGCCTCGTCGACCAAGGCGCAACGATCCTCTTCATCTCGCACAAGCTCGACGAGGTCCTTGCGGTGAGCGACGAGATCACCGTGATCCGGCAGGGCACCACGGTCACCACCGTGCTCCCGAGCGAGGTCACGCGGGCAACCCTCGGTGAACTGATGGTCGGCTCGGAACTGCCCTCGCCGTCGGGACGCGAATCCATCGTCGGCGACACGGTCCGCCTGCGCGTCGACCACCTCACCGTCGCCAAGAGCGGCCAGCGCAACCCGGTCGACGATGTCTCGTTCGCCGTCCACGAAGGCGAGGTGGTCGGGATCGCCGGTGTCGAAGGCAACGGCCAGTTCGAACTCTGCGAGGCGATCCTCGGCCTCACCGCCATTGCGGGCGGCACCGTCGAACTCGCCGGCGAGGACGTCACCGCCGCCACCACCCGTCACCGCAAGGCCGCCGGGGTCAGCTACATCCCATTCGACCGCCACCGTGAGGCGCTCATGCTCGACTCGCCGCTGTGGGAAAACGCCCTCCTCGGACGAGAGCACGAGGCACAGTTCACCAACGGACCGTTCATCGATGCTCGGGCTGCCAAAGCCGATGCACGCGCCGTCATCGACCGGTTCGGCGTGTTGACACCCAGCGAAGTCGTGCCTGCCTTCGCGCTCTCCGGCGGCAACCAGCAGAAGCTCGTGGTCGGCCGTGAGCTCAGCAACGACCCGCACATCCTGCTCGCCGCGCACCCCACCCGGGGCGTCGACATCGGTGCGCAGGCAGCGATCTGGGGCGAGTTGCGCCACGCTCGCGACAAGGGACTCGCCGTACTGCTCATCTCCGCCGACCTCGACGAACTGATCGGACTCAGCGACCGCATCCTCGTGATGTACGACGGAGCGATCACTGCCGAACTCGATCCGGCAACGGCAACACCGGAGATGCTCGGCACCTACATGACCGGCGGTACCCAGGAGGTGGCCTCATGAGCGACGACCAGCAGCACACTCCGCCGCTCCCGATCGAAAACGCATCGAAGTCGTTGCTCGCGAGCATCACGACGCCATCGAACCTCGGCGGCTTGCAACGGTCGCTGGTCACCATGGCCAGCTC
>JBMOFX010000024.1:0-18229 GCA_049318665.1 Ilumatobacteraceae bacterium
ACATGCTGCCGAACGATCTCGCCGGCAAGGTTCGCGAGCTGAGCGCGTACGACTTCGAGTCGGCCGAGGCCGCGCAGCGGTTCGAGCAGCTGATGGACAAGCTGCGCGAGCAGCTCATGCAGCAGATGGTCGACCAGATGAGCAGCGCGGTCCAGAACATGTCGCCCGAGGACATGGCGCGCATGAAGGACATGATGGCGGCGCTCAACGACATGATCGAGCGGCAGCAGCGCGGCGAGGACCCGCAGTTCGAGCAGTTCATGGAGCAGTTCGGCGACTTCTTCCCCGAGAACCCGGAGAACCTCGAGCAGCTCCTCGAACAGATGGCTCAGCGCATGGCTGCGATGCAGGCGATGCTCAACTCGATGACGCCCGAGCAGCGCGCCCAACTGCAGCAGCTCAGCGATCAACTCCTCGAGGACATGGACCTGCGTTGGCAGATGGACCAACTCGGCGAGAACCTGCGCGGCATGTTCCCGCAGATGCAGTGGAACCAGAGCTACGACTTCGATGGCCAGGATCCGATGGGGATGGCGCAAGCCATGCAGACCATGCAGGAGCTCGGCGACCTCGACCAGCTCGAGAACCTGCTGCGCAACGCCACCAGCCCCGGTGCGCTCGCCGAAGCCGACATGGATCGCGTTCGCGACCTCATGGGCGACGACGCCGCCAACTCGCTCGAGCGACTGGCCGAGCTGACGAAGATGCTCGAAGATGCCGGCCTCATCGAGCAGAAGGAGGGCCGGCTCGAGCTCACGCCGAAGGGTCTTCGCAAGATCGGATCCAACGCGCTACGCGATCTCTTCAACAAGCTCGCGAAGGACAAGGTCGGCCAGCACCAGGTCGACAAGTTCGGACAGGGCCACGAGCGCACCTACGAGACCAAGCAGTACGAGTACGGGGACCCGTTCAACCTCGATCTGCAGCGGACCATCCGGAACGCGATCCGTCGTAACGGCGCCGAGACGCCCGTTCGGCTGTCACCCGACGACTTCGAGATCGAGCGGACCGAGCACACGACGAAGTCGTCGACCGTGCTGATGCTCGACCTGTCGCTGAGCATGCCGATGCGTGACAACTTCCTCCCGGCGAAGAAGGTCGCGATGGCGCTGCACTCGCTGATCACCTCGCAGTTCCCTCGCGACTACATGGGCATCGTCGGCTTCAGCGAGACGGCTCGCATCCTCACCGCGGCGCAGTTGCCCGAGGTGAGTTGGGACTTCGTGTATGGCACCAACATGCAGCACGGGTTCATGCTCGCTCGCCAACTCCTCGCCAAGCAGACCGGCACGAAGCAGATCATCATGATCACCGACGGTGAGCCGACCGCCCACATCACGGCGCGGGGCGACGTCTTCTTCAACTATCCGCCGGTGCAAGAGACCGTGGAAGCGACGTTGCGCGAGGTGGTGCGCTGCACGCGCGACAACATCCGCATCAACACCTTCATGCTCGACGCCAACTCGTACCTCAAGGCGTTCATCGAGCAACTCACGAGCATCAACCGCGGACGTGCGTTCTTCACGACGCCCGAGACGCTCGGTGATTACGTGCTGGTCGACTTCATCGAGCACAAGAAGCAGCTCGCCCGCGGCAGCGGACGGCGAGCCGGCTGACCGCACCGCTGAAAAGAAATTCAGGTGCCCTCTTGCGCGCACGTGAAGTGATAGGGAAAGATGACACCGTTGTAATTACAACGGAGGACCCGAATGCAGCAGCACGACACCCACGAGGCGCCCAACTGGCAGGACGAGGCGAACTGCCTCGGCGTCGACCCCGATCTCTTCTTCCCCGAGCGTGGCGCGTCCACGCGTGAGGCAAAAGAGGTCTGCCGCGGATGCGTCGTGCGCCTCGACTGCCTCGAGTACGCCCTCTCCAACGGCGAGAAGTTCGGGATCTGGGGCGGCCTGTCCGAGCGCGAGCGTCGTCGCCTTCGCCGTCAGCGTGCGCTCGCCATCCGCAAAGTCACGGCGTGACGGTCGCGGCTCGATCCAACGAACAGACTGGTAACATCCCGCCATGAACTTCGGCCCTACCGAACTGATCATCCTGCTCGTCGTGGTCCTGGTCATCTTCGGTGGCTCACAGCTGCCGAAGTTGGCGAAGAACCTGGGCAAAGCCCAGCAGGAGTTCAAGTCGGGTTTGGAAGAGGGTCAGAAGGACACCTCCAAGCCTGACACGCCGGCCTGAACCGGCCAGTCAGTCCGGCCAGTCAGTTCAGCTGACTGCCGCGTCCTGGCGGCGACGCTTCAAGATGCGGCGACGCTCACGCTCGCTGCACCCGCCCCACACACCGTGCTCAATGCGCTGCTCGAGTGCGTACTCGAGGCAGGTGTCGATCACGGGACACGTGGCGCAGATCTTGCGGGCCCGGTCGACGCCGACGCCGTCGCTCGGGAAGAACGCTGCGGGCGGGTAACTGCGACAGTTGCCATCGGCCATCCAGGCGGTCACCGAATCGGGATCGACGGGGGCGGTGGACAGGAACTCGTTCGGCTGCATGACATCTCCTTGTGGTCCGCGTCGAAACACGGAGGTTTGTGCGCCCGCACGAGGCCCCAGGGGGCTTCGGCCAACACACGTTCGGCGTTCTGTGGTTCAGACGTCCGAGGGGGGTGTGTTGGTTCCCGAATGTGCGCAGAACGCTACCACGCATGATCGGCGGGGCGCGTTCACCCTCACCGATACACTGCGGCGCCGGCACGGTGCCAGGCAACGAAATAGAGGAACCATGACCGACTTCACCAACGAGCCGCCGCGGGCACATGCGCGCATCGTCTATCTGGGGCCGGTGTCGCCGCACTGGGAGGTGTACGCCGACTACGGCGACCGCACGCTCCTCGAGGAGTTCCGCAACCGCGTCCTCGCCCGGCTCGTGCTCTTGCCGCGTGAAGATCCGCAGTTCCGACGCAACCGCGAGCGCATCAACCGCGATGCCGAGCGTGAGCGCATCGCCATCGAGTGGGATCTCGGGATCCCCGAGCACGACTGACCATGGTGCACGGGCCGCTGCTCAACCGTGAACTGAGCTGGCTCGACTTCAACGAGCGCGTGCTCAGCCTCGCAGCCGAGCCTGGCATCCCGCTGCTGGAGCGGGTGAAGTTCAGCGCGATCAGCTCGAGCAACCTCGATGAGTTCTTCCAGGTTCGAGTCGCAGCGCTCAAGGACCAGGTGGCGGCCGGCATCACCGCACCTGGTCCCGACGGGCTCGCCCCGCTCGAGCAGTTGGCCGCCATCGCGGAAGCCGTCGGCCGGAGTGTCCATCGTCAGGAAGAGATGCTGCTCGGGTCGTTGCTTCCCGAACTCGCCCGCAACGGCATCCATGTCGTCGACTGGGCGGAGTTGGAGGTGCCCGAACGGAACGAGCTGGCCGAGTTGTTCGATCGACGGATCTTCCCGGTGCTCACCCCGCTGGCCGTCGATCCGGCGCACCCGTTCCCCTACATCTCCAACCTCGCACTCAGCCTCGCGGCCATGGTCACCGACCCCGACACGGGCGAGCGGCGGTTCGCTCGTGTGAAGGTGCCCACCGTCTTCCCGCGGTTGCTGCAGTTGTCCGACGGCAAGCGGTTCGTGCCCGTCGAGCAGGTGATCGCGGCGCACATGTACCAGCTCTACTCGGGCATGGTCGTCGAAGAGTGCGGCGCGTTCCGCGTCACGCGAAACGCCGACCTCACGTTGGAGGAAGAGGAAGCCGACGACCTCCTCGCTGCTGTCGAACTCGAGCTCCGTCGGCGCCGTTTCGGTCGCGCGGTCCGACTCGAAGTGCAGTCCGGCATGAGCGCCGAAATGGTCGAGCTGCTCACCCGCGAGCTCGAGCTCGAAACGAACGACGTGTCGTTCCACGCAACGCTGCTCGACCTCACGTGCCTGTTCCAGCTCGCGTCACTCGAGCGCCCCGCACTCAAGGACGTGCCGTGGCCTCCGGTCACCGCAGGTCGCATCGCTGCGGCAGAGGAAGCCGACCGGAGCATCTTCTCGGTGATTCGCGAGCGACCGCTCCTCGTGCACCACCCCTACGAGAGCTTCGCGAGCAGCGTCGAGAACTTCATCGCGGATGCGGCGGCCGATCCCAAGGTGCAGTCGATCAAGATGACGATGTACCGCGCCGGTGGCGACAGCCCCATCGCCCGCCACTTGATGCGGGCAGCCGAGCGCGGCGTGCAGGTTGCGGTGCTCGTCGAACTGAAGGCGCGCTTCGACGAGGCGACCAACGTGTCGTGGGCCAAGGCGCTGGAGCGTGCGGGTGTGCACGTGGTCTACGGACTCGTCGGTCTAAAGACCCACGCGAAGTGCGTCCTCGTCGTGCGCAACGACGACGACGGGTTGCGGCGCTACTGCCACATCGGCACGGGCAACTACAACTCGAAGACGGCGCGCCTCTACGAAGACATCGGCTTCCTCACCAGCGACCCCGACATCGGTGCCGATGTGACGCAGCTGTTCAACCACCTCACGGGGTACAGCCGCACGCAGGAGTACCGCACCTTGCTCGTCGCGCCGCGCGAGTTGCGCAACCAACTCGTCGACCTCATCGAGCGCGAGGCGAGCTACGGCACCGACGGTCACATCCGCGCCAAGTTGAACTCGCTCGCCGACCCCGGCATCGTCGACGCGCTCTACGCCGCGGGGCAGGCGGGCACGCGGATCGACCTGTTGGTGCGAGGTCTGTGCTGTCTGGTGCCCGGCATCCCCGGCGTGAGCGACACGATTCGGGTCCGCTCGCAGCTCGGCCGCTACCTCGAACACTCGCGCGTCCTGTGGTTCGGCCACGGTGAGCAGCGCGGCGACGGCGATGCGTCGCCGCTGTATCTCATCGGGTCCGCCGACTGGATGCCGCGCAATCTCGATCGGCGTGTCGAAGTGCTCGTGCCGGTCTCGCACCCGAAGCACCAGGACTGGCTCGACCACATGTTCGAGTTCGGGTTCGCCGACGACACCGTGCGCTGGGAGCTCGGAGCCGATGCCGCCTGGGTGCGGCGTGGACCCGATTGGTTCCCGAATGGCGATGCCCAAGAGCGTTTTTACCGGTGGGTTGCGGACAAACAACGACGCTGAACGGCGATGCGCTGTTCTTGCGTTCTTCGGCATTCATTCACCATCCGTTCAATCAGTGACGGGGTTCGGTACATGTCGGTTCCCTACGTTCACCTTTTGGCGGACCCCCATCCCCACAAGGAGACATCCACTGTGAACCATTCCTCTCGTCGTCTAATGATCGCCACCGTGACATCACTGTCACTCCTCGCGGTTTCCTGCGGTAGCGACAGCTCGTCGCAGGACGCCACCACGACCGTCGCTGCGAGCGACACCACCATGGCTGGCACCGACACCACGATGGGCTCCGAGACGACGTCACCCCCCGACGTCGTCCCGGTCGAAGGCACCATCAATGGCTCAGGCGCCACCTTCCCCAAGGCCTTCTACGAGGAGGCCATCGCAGCCTTCACCGAGACCAACCCCAAGGCCACCATCAACTACGCAGGTGGCGGTTCCGGCAAGGGTCGCCAGGACCTGGCCGACCAGCTCGTCGACTTCGCCGGCACGGACGGCACGATCAAGGAAGCGGATCTTGCCGGCTTCAAGGGTGGTGACGTCCTGTACTTCCCGACGGTCGTCGCTCCGATCACCGTCAGCTACAACCTGAGCGGCGTCGACGCACTCGAGCTCGACGCCGAGGTCATCGCCAAGATCTTCCAGCGCGAGATCAAGAACTGGAACGACCCGGCGATCGCAGCGTTGAACGCTGACGCCACGCTGCCCGACCAGGCGATCACCGTCGTGCACCGCAGCGACTCCAGCGGCACGACCGGCAACTTCACCAAGTTCCTCGAGAAGGCCGTCGGCGCAGACGCCGGCGGCATCTGGAAGCTCGGCACCGACTCGACCGTCGAGTGGGCTGCCGACACCCAGGCCGGCGAAGGTAACTCGGGCGTCGCCCAGATCATCCAGTCGACCAACGGCGCGATCGGCTACGTCGATCTCTCCGACGCCACCGACGCAGGCCTCAGCTTCGCCTCCGTGAAGAACAAGGCTGGCGAGTTCGTCGCTCCGACACTCGACGGTGCGTCGGCAGCTGCTGGCGGTGCGGAGATCAAGGACGACCTCACCTTCAGCGCCATTTGGGCCGACGGTGCCGAGTCATACCCGATCACGGCGCAGACCTGGATCATCGCCTACAAGAAGCAGCCCGATGCCGGCAAGGCAGCCGTGCTGAAGGCGTTCCTCACCTACATCCTCACCGAGGGCCAGACCATTGCCCCCGAGGTGAACTTCGCGCCGCTCCCGAGCGAGCTCGATGAGAAGGCGCTCGCCCAGCTCGACATGTTCGAGATCGGCTGACCCCTTTGCACCACCCTGCGTCCCGGAGGCGCTCCGGCGCCTTCGGGACGCACGGTACGCTCGCCGCATCGGCTCCCACATGACGAGTACATCCTCCATCTCCGAACTCGAGCACGACCTGGGGCCGACCGGCGGCAACGCCGACCGCGTTTTTCGGGGCCTCAGCTACGCCGCTGGCATCAGCGTGTTGGCGATTCTCGCGCTCATCACCGTCACGATGGCCTCGCGGAGCGTCGATGCGCTCCGCTACATGGGTCTCGACTTCTTCACCTCGAAGCGGTGGAACCCACCTGCGAAGCAGTACGGGATCCTCTCCTACATCTGGGGCACCGTCTACACCTCGATCATCGCCCTGGTGCTCTCCGTGCCGATCAGCTTGGGCATCGCACTGTTCATCACCCAGGTCGCGCCGACGTGGCTGCGCAAGGTGATGGTGTACGTCATCGATCTGCTCGCCGTCGTGCCGAGTGTTGTGTTCGGCTTGTGGGGCCTGCTCGTGCTCACCAAGCACCTTGGCGGCTTCTACGGCTGGCTGTCGTCGACGTTCGACGGCTGGCCGATCCTGGGTACGATCTTCGGACCGAATCCGCAGGCCCGCTCGTTCCTCACCGCCGGCATCATCCTGGCCGTGATGATCACGCCGATCATCGTGTCGCTGTCACGCGAGGTCATCGAGACGACCCCGCAGTTCGACAAGGAAGCCGCCCTCGCGCTCGGTGCCACCCGCTGGGAGATGATCCGCGGCTCGGTGATCCCGCACTCGAAGGGCGGCCTCGTCGGTGCGGTGATGCTCGGCCTCGGTCGTGCGATGGGTGAGACGATCTTGGTCGCACTCGTGATCGGCTCCGCCACGGGTGCCATCACGCTGAACGCGCTCGCATCGGGCAACTCGATGCCCGCAGTCATCACGGCAGAGTGGGGCGAGGCAGACGAGCTGAAGAAGTCCGCGCTGATCGCCATGGCCTTCACGCTGTTCATCATGACGATCATCGTGAACATCGTCGCCAACGCCATCGTGCAGCGGTCGATGAAGCGCTCGGGAGGTCGGGCATGACCGCCGTCGCTCCTCGCCCTGGTTCCACGGAGCCGCCCGAGCTGCGTGCTGGCGACCTGCGCGCGAAGCGCTCGTGGCGCTCGTCGAAGAACGCGCTGATGAGCCTCCTGATGGGACTCGCCTTCCTCGCGATCCTCGTGCCGCTCGTGTTCGTGATCGGCAGCGTCATCAGCAAGGGCGCCGGCATCGTGTTCCGCGACTTCCCCGCCTGGTTCACCACCAACATCCCAGTGCGCACACGCTCCCAGGGGCCGGGCATGAACGCCGCGATTGTCGGCACCATCATGATCACGGCGTTCGCGTCGCTGATCGCGATCCCGCTCGGCGTGCTCGCCGCCGTCTACCTCAACGAGTACGGCAAGCAATCGCGAACGGCGCAGACGGTCCGTTTCCTGGCCAATGTCATGTCGGGCGTGCCGTCAATCGTGATGGGCCTGTTCATCTACGTCGTCTTCAGCATTCGCTACGGCCTCGTGGGCATGGGCGGAGCGTTGGCACTCGCCTGTCTCATGCTCCCGGTGGTCATCCGCTCGTCGGAGGAGATACTCCGGTTGGTGCCCGACCATCTGCGCGAGGCTTCCTACGCACTGGGTACTCGCAAAGCGCGCACGATCCTCACGGTGGTGCTCCCCACGGCCATGCCGGGCGTCGTCAGCGGCTGTCTGTTGGCCATTGCGCGAGCAGCCGGTGAGACTGCCCCGTTGCTCTTCACCATCGGTGTCGTCACCAGCCCGAACTGGAGCGTGTTCTCTGGGCAGAACACGGCCCTGTCGTACCAGATCTTCTCGAACGCCTCGCAGATCCTGCCTGGTCCGCAAGAGCGAGGCTGGGGCGCGGCGTTCACGCTGGTTGCGATCACGTTCCTGTTCACCGTGATGGCGCGCCTCATCTCGGCCGCTTACCAAAGGCGGCGATGATGACCGCACCATCTCAACCCCTCACCGTCTCGGAGGTTCCCATGACGCTCGATACGCAACCGGACACCACATCGAGCGCCGCCGACCAGCCGAGCGCTGAGACGGCCGTGTTCGAACTGCGCAACCTCGATGTCCACTACGGCGCGTTCCGTGCGGTGCGCGACGTGAACATGACGATTCGGCGTCATGAGATCACCGCCTTCATCGGTCCGTCGGGGTGCGGCAAGACGACGGTGCTGCGCTGTCTCAACCGCATGAACGACGTCATCCCGAGCGCCAAGGTGGGCGGCCAGGTCTTGTATCACGGCGTCGATCTCTACGGCGCTGCTGTGTCCGCAACGGAAGTGCGCCGTCGCATCGGCATGGTGTTCCAGCGACCAAACCCGTTCCCGAAGAGCATCTACGACAACGTCGCGTTCGGCCCGCGCGTCAACGGCATCAAGCAGAAGAGCCGGCTCGATGACATCGTCGAGGAGTCGCTCAAAGGTGCTGCGCTCTGGGACGAGGTGAAATCGCGGCTGAAGAGCTCGGCGCTCGGCATGAGCGGCGGCCAACAGCAACGCATGTGCATCGCACGGGCGATCGCGGTGGAGCCCGAAGTGATCCTGATGGACGAGCCCTGTTCCGCACTCGACCCGATCGCGACGGCACGCATCGAGGACCTGATGCAGGAGATCAAGTCGCGCTTCACCATCGTGATCGTCACGCACAACATGCAGCAGGCCGGCCGCGTGAGTGATCGCACCGCCTTCTATACCACCGAAGTGAACCCCGATAGCGACCGCCGTACGGGTGTGCTGGTGGAGCATGGCCGGACCGCGAAGATGTTCTCGACGCCGGACGACGAGCGCACCGAGCAGTACATCACCGGTAGGTTCGGCTGATGGAGGAACTGCGGCGCACGTTCCACACCGATCTCGGCGAGGCGAAGGCCGAGCTGGTTCGCCTTGCGGCGACGGTGACCGAGAGCATCCCCCGTGCGACCGCAGTGCTCCTTGACGGCGACCTCGAGGGCGCCGACTACATCATTCGTGGCGACGACGAGATCGACGCGCGCACCGTCGACCTCGAGGAGCACTGCTACCGCATCCTGGCCCTCCAGGCTCCGGTCGCAACTGATCTCCGCCAAGTGGTCGCGTTGCTCAAGATGGTGGCGGAGGTCGAGCGCAGCAACGATCTGCTGTGCAACATCTGCAAGGCCGCGCGGCGGATCTACGGCCATGAACTCGACCCGAAGTTGCGCGGCATCATCAGCCGCATGGGGGAGCAGGCCGAGCAGCTGTACGAGGCGGCCATCGACAGCTTTGTGAACAACGACGTCGCCAAGGCGTCGGCGATCGACGACATGGATTCGTACCTCGATGGGCTCCAGAAGCAGTTCGTTCAGGCCATCTTCGAGAGCCACGCCGGCGGCCGCATCGATCTGCAGGTCGCCGTTCAGTTGGCCGTGGTCGCTCGGTTCTACGAGCGGATCGGTGACCACGCCGTCAACATCGGCGAGCGCGTCCGTTACATCGTCACGGGCTGGCTGCCCGAGCACCAAGGCGCCGAGCGATACCGCAAGCACGTCGACGCCACGGGCGAGCTGCTGCGCGTCTCGCTGGCTGACACGGACGAGACCTGACCATGGGGCTGCTTCGGCGCCGTGAGAACACCGAGCGGCAACAGCAACAGCAGCAACAGCAGCAGGTCTCGGCGCTCCCCGCTGCCGATCTCCGCGCAGCGCGATACGAACGAGAGCGACTGCAGACGCAGCTCGATCGGGCCCAGGCCGCACTCGACCACCTGCCGCTCGGCGTGGTGCTCGTCGACGCCGACGGCGAGGTGATCAACCGCAACGCAGCGGCCACACCCGCGACCGGCCACGCCGATGTCTTGCTCCAAGCGGCCGTCGAGCAGCACATCGACCGCGCACTCGCTGGCGTGGTGTCGGAGTCGTCGGTCGAGCTGTTCGGCCCTCCGAAGCGAACCTTCCACGCGCGAGCCGTGCCGCTGCCTGATGGCGGGGTCCTCGCGACGGTCGATGATGTCAGTGAGCGGGCCCGGCTCGACGCTGTACGTACGGACTTCGTCGCAAACATCAGTCACGAGTTGAAGACACCGGTGAGTGCGCTCGCAGTACTCGCGGAGGCAATGGCCGATGAGGACAACCTGGAGGTGATGCGTCACCTCGCCGGGAGGATGGTCGAGGAGGCGCATCGAGCCGGTACCGCGATCGACGATCTGCTCGAGCTCTCGCGCATCGAGTTGGGCGGCCAGGCGGTTCGCGAGTGCGCCGACGTGGCCGGCATCTTGCGCGACGCAGCGGTCCGGTCGTTGGCGGCAGCCGAGCAGCGTGAGATCCGCATCGATGTCGACGAGCCCGACGGATGCTCGATCCTCGGCGATCGGCGCCAACTCGTGTCGGCGGTGAGCAACCTGATCGACAACGCTGTCAAGTACAGCGAGACCGGTGGTGAGGTGTTCGTGAGTGCGACCCAGATCGACCGGTCGATCCAGATCGTCGTGACGGATCGCGGGATCGGTATCCCGGCGAAGGACCTCGATCGCATCTTCGAACGGTTCTACCGAGTCGATCGGGCGCGAAGCAGAGGGACGGGCGGCACGGGTCTCGGGCTCGCCATCGTGCGGCACGTCGTCACGAATCACGAAGGCGAGATCGACGTGCGTTCGATCGAAGGCGAAGGGAGCACGTTCACCATGAGGATTCCGGCAGCATTATGAGTTCCGTACCTGTCATCCTGCTCGTCGAGGACGAGGAGAGTTTCATCGATGCCCTGATGGTGGGCCTCAAGCGGGAGGGGTTCCGCGTCGAGGTGGCACGCGACGGGTTCGAGGCACTCGAGCGGTTCGACGCCGTCAAACCCGACCTCGTCCTCCTCGACGTGATGTTGCCGCGAATCAGTGGCATCGACGTCTGTCGTCAACTCCGCAAGAAGTCGCAGGTGCCGATCATCATGGTGACTGCGAAGAGCTCGGAGATCGACACGGTCGTCGGTCTCGAAGTCGGCGCCGACGACTACGTCACCAAGCCCTATCGGATCCGCGAGCTCGTCGCTCGGATGCGCGCAGTGATGCGTCGCCGAGGCCTCGACGGGGCGCCGGAGGTGGAGAACAACCCTGGCGCGCTCGTCGTCGGTGATGTTGCGCTCGACCCGGAGGAGCACGTCGCGACGCTCGATGGTGAGACGCTGAGCCTGCCGTTGAAGGGGTTCGAGTTGCTCCACCTGCTGCTGGCCAACGCCGGTCGCGTCCTGCCGCGCGAGACACTGATCGATCGCGTGTGGGGAAGCGATTACGTGGGTGACACCAAGACACTCGACGTCCACATCAAGCGGCTGCGGGCCAAGATCGAGCCCGATCCGGCGCAGCCGATCCGGATCATCACGATCCGCGGGCTCGGCTACAAGTACGAGCGCCCCCGGGTCGGCTGAGGTCCCGACGCCTACGATGCTCGGGTGAGTACCCGCCCCCCGCCTGCTCGACCGGCGGTGGCGCGTTCACGGTTCAGCCGGCTTGCCCGAACGCACGCGGCCATGGCGGCCGGCGACGCCGCGATGGCGGTGGCGTTGGCCGACTCGATTCTGTTCAGCCTCGACGCGGATGCGGCGCGGAGCCGGGTGCTGCTGTTCCTCGGGATCAGCTTCGTGCCGTTTCTGGTTGTCGCACCGCTGATCGGTCCGGCCATCGATCGGATGACGGGCGGACGCCGGCTCGTGATCCAGCTCGTGGCGCTGGCTCGGGTTGCCCTCTCGGTGCTGATGGCGGTGTACGTCGACAGCCTGCTGCTGTTCCCACTCGCGTTCCTGGCGATGATCGGTCAGAAGACGTACACGATCTCCAAGAGCGCGTTGGTCCCGTCGGTGGTGCGCAATGACGCCGAACTGGTCGAGGCGAACTCGAAGCTCGGCCTGATCTCGGGCCTCGTGGCGGTGGTCTGCGTCGTGCCTGCCGCGATCCTGCAGAAAACGATCGGTGCCGAGGCGACACTCACCTACTCGGCGGTGCTGTTCGCGGCCGGTTTCCTCGCCGCTCGACGTCTCCCCCGCGAGGCGATCGCGGCGCACGCCCCGGACCAGGAGGAGGTTGCTGAACTCCACGCCGATCGCGTGGTACTGGCCTCGACAGCGATGCTGATGGTTCGCGCCAGCGTCGGGTTTACGTTCTTCCACCTGTTCTTCTGGTTTCGGCTCCAGGACGCCGGCCTCGTGTGGTTCGGCTTGGCATTGGGCTTCGCGAGCGTGCTCACGATGGCCGGCAATGCGTTGGCACCGCTGATCCGCGAGCGGGCAAGTGAGGAGGCGATGATGACCGGGTCGCTCGGCCTCATCGCGGCGGTCGGTATCGGCACTGCGCTGACGGGCGGGGTCGTGAGCGGCGTCGTGCTGGCCGGCGGCGTCAACTTCGCTGCCGTCATCGCCCGCATCGCGTTCGAATCGACCGTGCAGCGCGACGCACCCGACGCGAACCGAGGCCGTGCCTTCGCCCAGTTTGAGACACGGTTCCAGCTGGCGTGGGTGATGGCAGGTGTCGTGCCGGTGCTCGTTCAGATGCCCGGTCAGTTCGGCTTCGTGCTCGTGGGCCTGATCGGCGTGAGTGCCGGTGCGTTCTTCGTGGTGGGCCTTCGCGCCGTCTCGGCCGGGCGCAGGCCGCCGCACCCGATCAGTCGGTTGCGGGCCGAGCGGGCCCGTCGTCGAGCGCCAGCGCCGGCAACTCGAACACGAGATCGAAGTGATTCCGCCTCGCCACCTCCACGACCGCGACGTTCCACGCCGCCGCGGCCGCCGCACTCTGCGCCTTGAAGGCGCGTGTCTCGTGCTCGCCGTGGACGATGATCAGCTCACCTGCCGGCCGGCGAGTGAGATCGACGGACCACGCCGCTGCCTGCTCGTCCGTGAGGCCAAGCGCGTCGTTGATGTAGGTGTGCACCAGCGGCGCGAGCTGGTAGACGCCGCTGAGCAGCACCGTGCGACCGATGCGTGGCTCGTGCTGTGCCACGTGGGCGGCCAGGTGCGCGCCGGCCGAACTGCCAGCCACGACGACCGCGGCGCACCCCGTGACCTCGATGAGCGTGGCAGTGGCGCGGCGCACCTGATCGATGATCTCGCCGATCGTCGCGTGCGGGGCAAGCGTGTAGTTGACCGCGGCGAAGGAGACGCCGCGGTCGATGCACGCGGGTGCTGGCATCAACGACTCCCACGCTGACAGCGCCTGCCAGTAGCCACCGTGGATGAAGATCAGCAGCGTCGACGCGCCGTCGGCGTCGAAGACGACGCTCCATTCATCGGGATGGTTGCCGTAGGGCACCACGCGGTGGGGGAGTGTGTCGCGTGCCGCGTGACTCGCAAGCCGATACGCGTCGAGCTCGTCGTCGAGGCTCGCAACGCACGTGGACGGCGAGTAGTCGGCCTCGAGTGGGGTCATCGCACCGGGCGTGGTCAGGAGTCGACGTCGATGCGCGCCAGCCACAGGCCCGGCGCGTCGATCTCGGCCGGCGTGGGAAGTGCGCCCTCGTCGAACAGTCGCAGCAGCGCGGTTTCGCCGACTCGGTCGACGACACCGCCCACGAACTCCTTGCCGCGCTGGACGAGCGCCGGTGTGACCTGCAGGCCGAGGAGTCGTTCGATGAACACGTCCTCTGCCGTTGCCTCGATCCGGCGCCGGCGCACCGCTTCCGCGATCCGGAGTGCATCCCCGCCGATCATGCGTGCCGCCACACCGTCGACCATGTAGTCGACGTAGCCGACGACCGCAGCGGTGGCCGCGTCGAGGACGGGCGCCATGGCGATCTGCTCCTGCGATCGCACGGCACCGAGCAGCACCTCCGGATCGGAGAACGCCTGCTGCAGCGCAGCCATCGGGTCACCGCCATCGACGTCGAGCGTGGACAGCTTGTCGCTCAGGCCACCCGGGTCGGGCCGGAACGCACCGACGTGACGCTGGACGTGCGCGGTGATCGCGCTGCGCACCGTGTCGTACGAGTAGACGGCCTGGCCGATGATCTCCTGAGCGAGTACCCACAAGCGCATCTCGTCGACGGGCAGGCTCCAATCGTCGGCAAAGCTGTCGACGTTGCCGGGGACGACGAGGAGGGTGGGCGACTCACGCGGGATCGGGAGGTCGTACTGGCCGAACGCCCTGGTGGCCAGACGGCCGACCATCGAGCCCACCGACATGCCCATCATCGAGGGCCCGAGCATCTGGCTGAGTCCGGCCATCATCGCCATCATCGGATCGTCGGAAGCGCCCTCGTCGGTGGGATGCCGGGTGAGTGACACCGCGAGTTCCGTGAACAACGGACGGTACGCATCGAGGGTTCGCTGCGCCCATGCGCCAGGGGTGACGAGCTCGAGACGGGCGCCGGCGTGATGCATGCCGGTGACGTCGCGAACGTGCATCTCGACGATCGGTGCGAGCGACTCGTAACCCATGCGAACCGTCGGTTCGATGTTGGGCTCACTGGTGCCACCCGACGACGACAGAGCCGCGAACTGCTTCGCCGCGTCCCAGTTCAGCGGTCCCTGGCCCGACAGCGCCTTGGCGAGATCGCCGAACAGCGGGAGCTGGGAGAACGGGTCGAATCCGGGCTCACCCGGCTCCGACGACAGCTCGTCGTCTGCGGCCATGCCCCCGATGCTACGGCGGGTCGGCCGAGTAGCGTTCGCGCGATGACCGGTGTGTGGGTGAGCGACGCCGACAGCGCGCTCGGTGCGCGGGTGGTCGATCTCCTCGCTGCCACGCCCGACATCGAGGCGATGCCGCTGGAGTCGTGTTCGATCGCCATCTATACCGGTGGGTCCGACCCCGACACGCGTGCTCGCCGCCGCGAGAGCATCACTGCCGGCGCGTCCGACGTGTTCGATCGGATCGGTTCGGCCGATCACGTCGTCGTGGTGTCGTCGGCGATGGTGTACGGCGCGTGGGAGAACAACCCGGTGCCGCTCACCGAGGACGCCGTGCTGCGCCCGTCGAACGACTTCGTCTACGCGCGCCAACTTGCTGCCGTCGAGCAGTTGGCCGACGAATGGCGTCAGGAGGTGCCCGGTCGATCGGTGACGGTGCTTCGCCCCGTCGTACCGATGGCCGAGAACGGCACCAGCGGACTGGCACGAGCACTGGCCTTCGGGATGGGGCGGCGATTTGCACTCGACGACCCTCCCGCCCAGTTCGTCCACCTCGACGATCTCGCGAGCGCCGTGGCGCTCGCCGTGGAGCGGCGCCTCGATGGCGTGTTCAACGTCGCACCCGACGGGTCGATCCCCGCAGCCCAAGTGCGCGCGCTCTCGGGTGCTGCGCCGCGCGTGAAGCTCCCCGACCGGTTGGGCGATGTCGTCGATCAGCTCCGATGGCGGTTCCAGCGCGGCCCGATCCCACCCGGTCTTCGCAGCTACACCCGTGCCCCGTGGCTCGTCGCGAACGATCGCTTGAAGGCACAGGGCTGGACACCTACGGTGACGAACGAACAGGCCTACGTGGAGGGCACCGAGTCGAAGTGGTGGACGATGGTGACACCGAAGCGGCGACAAGAACTCTCGCTCGCCGGCATGGCACTGGTGGTGGTGTCGATGTTCGGTGGCGTCGCGCTGATCATCCGATGGGCGCGGCGACGCCGACGTTGACGCTCACACCTGGCGCCGACACCCGAGGCCACAGCACCTCACGGACTGGTTCGACGGGCTCGACGGGCTCGACCGGCGGTGCGCTCTCCTTGCCATCAGGCGCGACGGTGGTGCTCGTGGTGCTCGTCGTGCTCGTCGTGCTCGTGGGCACCGTCGTCGAGGTGGTCGACGTGGTGGAGGTGGAGGAGGTACTCACGGACGGGTCGGCGTCGAGGGCGTCGGGGAACGCAACGGGGATCAGCGCGACGACGGTTCGGTCGTTGTCATCGGTCACCAAGGTGCACAGAGCCACGAGCATGCCGTCGTCGTCGACCACCGGGGTGCCTTCGCGGACGGTCGCTGGGTCGAGCTCGGGGATCTCACCGTCGAGCGGGTATGTCACGTCGGTTGGCTCATCGGACAACACGGTCACGATCTCGCCCGGTGTGGCGGTGCCCAGCGTGACCGCACCGTCCATCGCGACGGCGGGGCCCATCGTGATGAACGCGAGGTCGCCGGAGATCGCCATGACCGTGCCGTCGCCTGACTCGTCGGTCCCGATCAACTCGATGTCGCCGATCGCCGTAGCGCCGGCCACCGCGCGAGCGGTCGTGATGACGAACGGATGGTCGGCGAGGGCTACCGCAACGGCGAACACCTGTGTCGTGGTGGCGTCGTTCGAGCCGACGAGGACCGTGGACGGCACGCGCTCTCCCGGTAGGCGTCCGGTGAGCGGCCGGACCGACGAGATCGGCACGACACTCGGCAGTGGCAACGTGTTGCGCACCATCGCCGCGGTGCTGACGGTGACGACGAGGGAGGTGTCGCTGCCGGTCGCGCTCGGACTCATGCCGCTCGGGATGAGCAGGAGGAGCACCGCGATGCCGAGCATGCAGCCGATGGCGCCGGTGGTGACGAGCAGTCCGCGACCGATCGCTACGGGCGGCTCACTGTGCTCCCACGCGGCCTGACCGATCTCGGACGGGTGGCGCCACGCTCGTTCGTGCGCGGGCAGTGGGGCAGCGGGGTACGTCGGTTCGGTGTCGCCACCGTCGCCCTCCGAGGGCTGACCCCCAAGGTCGTCTGGATCGCTCCGCTCCACGGCTGCGCAGCGTAGTGAGATCACGCTGCGCGAAGGCATCGCCCCGGGAGCCCCAAGATCTTGCGGCTACGATGCCGACGTGCAGCCACCGACCGAGCAGAGCGATTGGCTCGCGATCAGCGATTCGGTGCTGCCTGTCGGCGCCGCTCATGACTGGTGCGTGCTGCCGTCGTGCGGAGCGGTGGTGGTGTTCAGCGGCACCGTTCGCGACCATGCCGTCGACGACGACGGTGTGATGCGCGACCAGGTCCAGCACCTCGTCTACGAGGCCTACGACGAGCAGGCGATCGCTGCGTTCGCCCGTATTGCAACCGAGACCCGCCGCCGGTGGCCGTCGGTCGGTCGCATCGCGCTGCTGCACCGAACCGGTCGCCTCGAGCTCGGCGAGTGCTCCGTCGTCGCCGCGGTGAGTGCAGCCCATCGGCCCGAGGCCTTCGAGGCGGCGCGCTACGCCATCGATGCGCTCAAGGCGAGTGCACCGATCTGGAAGCACGAGACCTGGGGTGACGGTGCCGGACCTCGCTCGGCGTGGGGTTCGCGTGCCCACGATCTCGTCGACCCCTCGGCCGTCCCCACGGTGCGAGGTTCCTGAGTGCTCGTCGCCGTTCTCGTTGGGCTCGCTGCGCTCGTGGTCATCGTGGCCATCATCGTGATGCGTCGTCGGCCGCGTCAGGATGAGGGGATGCAGAAGTTCCGTCGTCACATCGACGCACTTTCACCCGAGGCGCGCCGCGAGGTGCACGACCGGGCCAAGCGCCACGAGGACGGCCGCTGATGGCGCGTGACCTCGCCATCGACCTCGGCACTGCGAACACCCTGGTCTACATGAAGGGCAAGGGCATCGTGTTGAACGAGCCCTCCGTCATCGCGCTGAACCGTCAGACCGGGGAGGTGCTCGCGACGGGCCGCGAGGCGTGGCAGATGATCGGTCGCACGCCGGGATACATCGTCGCAGTGCGTCCGCTGCGAGGCGGCGCCATCACCGACTTCGAGATCACCGAGCGAATGATCCGCCTCCTCCTCCAGCGCGTGGGCGTCAGTCGGTTCACGCGACCGAAGGTGGTGATCTGCGTGCCGTCGGCCATCACCGAGGTCGAGCGACGTGCCGTCACCGACGCAGCGCGCCGCGCGGGCGCGGCCGACGCGCAACTCATCGAGCAACCGATGGCCGCTGCGATCGGCGCCGATCTGCCGATCGACGAGCCGGTCGGCAACA
>JBMOFX010000025.1:0-18094 GCA_049318665.1 Ilumatobacteraceae bacterium
AGGAGGCGGTAGCCGATGCCGCGGGCGGTGACGATCAGCTTCGGATCGTCGGGATGGTCCTCGACCTTCACTCGCAGGCGACGCACGTGCGCATCCACGAGCCGGCTGTCGCCGAGGTACTCGTAGCCCCACACGCGCTCGAGCAACTGATCGCGTGACAGCACCATGCCGGCGTGGTCGGCGAACTCGCACAACAGGCGGAACTCGGTCTTGGTGAGACTCAGCTCGAACTCGCCCTTCAACGCGATGCCTTGCTCGCGCCGGAGCTCCACGTCACCGAACCGGCTCGGCGGCGGCGTGGCGGTGGTCTCGTGGAGCTGGACTCGTCGCAGCGCGGCACGAATCCGCGCCGCGAGTTCCTTCGGCACCACCGGCTTGGTGACGTAGTCGTCGGCGCCCGCTTCGAGGCCAGCAACCAGGTCGTACGTGTCGGTCTGCGCGGTCACGATGATGATCGGGACGATGCTGCTGGCGCGCATCATCCGGCACACCTCGAACCCACTGATGTCGGGCAGTCGCAGGTCGAGCAAGACGAGATCGGGTTCGTCTTCGGCGAATCGCTCCAGCCCGGTGCGGCCGTTCTCGGCTTCGCGGACGTCGTATCCCTCGTCCTCGAGCGCGAGGCGCAACGCCAGCCTGATCGAGTCGTCGTCTTCGATGAACAGCAGCGAGGTCACAGATGAACGCCAGTCGTCCGGGGCGATGCGAGTCGCATTTCGTTACAGAAATCGCACAGACAGCGAGTGTTGCCGTCACAAACCCAGACCAAGATAGCCCTCGTTCACGCTGCATCGGTGGGGTACCAACCTCCCCCTGGTGCCTCACCGGCAGCGTGTGCCTGCGGGCAGTAGTCGTTCCAGTCGAGCTCACCCAGGAGGCAAGTCATGTCGTCACTCTTGTTCGTCGCGTCCACCGACCCCGACCGGCGCCTGCTGGTCCTCACCGTCGAAGGCGATGCCTCCAGCGCCTCTGAGCTCGAACCACTTCGGCTCGTCCTCCCCGCCGTCCCGGCCGAACACGCGCTGCTCGTCGACCTGTCGGAGGCTGGCCCGCTCGACCGCTCTTGCATCGACGTGCTTCGCGACGTCGCACGCGAAGCGGTCACACTCGGGCTCACGATGATCGTGGTCTGCGCCGATCTCGCCCGGCGGACCGAACTCATCCTCGCCGACCTCGACACCATGGTGCCGGTGGTCGCTGCCATCGAGCAAGCCGTGCCGCTCACGCGAGCTGCCGCCTGAACTCGTTCAGCAGTGCTGCTCCCCCGTCGGCCCTCATCGGCCACACTACGGGGGTGATCGAGGCCGGTGCTGCCCCACGACGCACGCTGCGACTCCGCACGCGCGTCACGCTGTTCTTCAGCCTCGCCGCGTTCCTGGCCAGCCTTGCGCTCGCCGTCGTCACCTATGCCGTCGCGCGCAGCTACCTGCTCGACCAACGCAGCTCTGCGGCCAAAGCCCAAACCTTTGGCAACGCCAACGCGATCCGCAACGAACTGCGCGCCGGCAACGGTTCCGACCTGAGCGGCTTCATCTCGCAGCTGCCCGAGCCGAACGGCTTCGTCATCCTGCTGTTGCCCAACGGCGGGCGATTCGCACCCGATGTTCGCTACACCGAGGACGTGCTGCCGTCCGACCTGGTGTCGAACGTCGAGGCCGGTCGTTCCGGCCTGCAGCGCTTCGATGCGGGAGGCGAGCCGTTCCTCGGCGTCGGCGTCAACATCGCCGAGTTCGATGCGCTGTACTTCGAGTCGTTCCCGATGGCGAACACCGACCGCACCCTGCAGGCAATCGCGACCGCGCTCACCGTTGGTGCGGCTGTGACGGCGCTCATCGCCGCCGGCATCGGCTGGTGGACCAACCGACGACTGCTCCGCCCTCTCAGCCGCGTCGCCACCGCGGCGGGCGAGATCGCCTCCGGCGGGCTCGATGCGCGCATGCCGCCCGAGACCGACCCCGATTTGGCGCGACTCGCGAGCTCGTTCAACGACATGGCCGACGCCGTACAGACGAGGCTCGAACGAGAAGCACGGTTCGCGTCCGACGTGAGCCACGAGCTGCGATCACCGATCACGGCCCTGTCGGCCGCGGTAGAAGTGCTCGATGCGCGCCGCACCGACCTCCCCGACCGCACGCAGCAGGCGCTCGACGTGGTGGTCACCCAGGTCCGCCGTTTCGACCAGATGGTGATGGATCTCCTCGAGCTGTCGCGTATCGACGCAGGCTCCACCGAGCTCCATCGCGAGGCGGTCGACGTGGGTGATCTCGTGCGGCGCATCGCACAGCGATACGGATTCGCCGACGTGCCGGTGGAGGTGAGCTCGGCGGTGCCGTCATCCGTGCAACTCGACAAGCTCCGCTTCGAGCGGGTGCTCGCCAACTTGCTCGACAACGCCAGCCAGCACGGTGGCGGCCCGACCCGCGTGCTGGTCGACGTGCACGGCGGTCATGGCGTGGTCCTCGCCGTGGAGGATGCTGGCCCCGGTGTCGCTCGCGGCGAGCGGGCGCGCATCTTCGAGCGGTTCGCTCGCGGCAGCGCGGCACGACACAAGATCGGTACCGGGCTCGGTCTGTCGCTCGTCGCCGAGCATGCCGCAGCTCACGGCGGCGACGCGTGGGTGGAGGATCGCCAAGGCGGCGGCTCACGGTTCATGGTGACGTTCGCGGAGGTCCGATGAGATCCGTACGTGACGCGGTGACCGGTCTCGTGGTCGTGACGACGGCCGCGGTCTTCGTCGCCGGGTGCGGCGTTCCACAGTCGGGTGAGTTCGAGGCGATCAGCCGCGACGACATCCAGTTCGACCTCGATGCGACCACCACCACCTCCAGCAGCACCGTGCCACCGACGACGCTCGACGTGACCACCACGACCGAGGCCGCACCGACGACGACGATCAGCACCGAGGACGTGCTGCTCTACTTCGTGAGCGGGAGCCAGCTGACGTCGGTGACGCAGGCGCTCGCCCGACCGGCGACGCCCTCCCAGGTGCTGGCCCAGTTGCTGAAAGGCCCGCCGAGCGGTGACATCGGTACTGGGCTTCGGTCCACCATCCCCGACGGTGCAGCGCTCACCGTGGAACGCGCGAACGGCGTCGGGATCATCGACCTCCCCACCAACATCTTCGACGCGATGCCGAGCCGTGATCAACGGCTGTTCTTCGCGCAGCTCGTGCTCACGATCGGTCGACTCGGTGGCATCGGCCCGGTGCAGTTCACCCGCGCCGGCGAACCCGCGAGTGTGATTCGCGGCGACGGCACCACCACGGCACCGGGCGACTTCGTGACGGTCGACGACTACGCGGTGCTGCTGACCGGCTCGCCATCGGTCGTTGCATCCATCACCGAAGACGGCACCACGACCACCACGACCACCACGACCACCACGACCGTCGGCGGATAGCGTCGACCCGGTGCGCAGCGGCTTCGTCACCATCGTCGGACGCCCCAACGTGGGCAAGTCCACACTGGTGAATGCGCTGTGCGGCTCGAAGGTGAGCATCGTGAGCGACAAGCCGCAAACCACGCGCACACGTGTTCGCGGCGTGCTCACCCGGCCCGACGTGCAGCTCGTCTTCGTCGACACGCCGGGCCTGCACAAGGCGGTCACTGCGCTCGGCGAGCGCGTGAACGCGACGGCACTCGACAGTCTCAACGACGTCGATGCGGTGATGCTGGTGATCGACGGCACGAAGGGATTCGGCAAGGGCGATGTGTGGGTCGCCTCACGCTTCGACGTCACCAAGGCCGTGATCGTCGTCAACAAGGCCGACCTCATGTCGAGGGATCAAATCATCGGACAACTCGGTCAGGCGTCCGCGCTCGGCGCGGCGTCGTACTTCCCGATCTCAGCGAAGACCGGCGAAGGGGTCGGCCCGCTCGTCGAACATCTCGCCGCCTTGATGCCCGAGGGCCCGCTCTACTTCCCGGACGACACCGTGCGCGACCTCCCCGAGGAAGCGTGGGTGGCCGAGCTCGTGCGCGAGCAGTTACTCGCCGTCACCCGCGACGAGTTGCCGTACAGCATCGCCACGCGCGTGACCGAGTGGGAATGGCCTCGGGTTCGCGTCGAGATCATCGTCGAACGCGACAGTCAGAAGGGCATGGTGATCGGGAAGAAGGGTGCCGTCCTCAAGGAAGTCGGCACCCGAGTGCGCGAGCAACTCCCCGAGGGCGTCTACATCGAACTGTTCGTCAAGGTCGACAAGGACTGGCAGCGTCGCCCCGACCGGATCGAACGCCTCGGCTACTGACAACGCTCGACTCGCCATGGAAGACTCCGGCGATGACCACCCGCATCGAAGTGACCCGTGCCATCGCCGCCGATCCGGCCGCCATCTTCGCCGTCGTCAGCGACCCGCAGGGCCACGTGGCGATCGACGCATCGGGCATGTTGATGTCGGCCTCTGGTGAGCGCGCCACCAAGGTGGGTGATCAGTTCGTCGTCCACATGGACCGCGAGGCGCTCAACGACTTCCCGCTCGGCTTGTACGACGTGACCGTGGAGATCACCAAGTTCGAGCAGGACCGGGAGATCGCGTGGAAGATCCTTGGTCAGATCCAGCCGCCGATCGATCACATCTACGGCTATCGGCTCGAGCCGTTCGCCGGCGGCACCATCGCGACGCAGTACTACGACTGGACCGACATCCACCCGGTCTGGAAGGAACGCAACATCTTCCCGATCATCTCCGAAGGGGCCTTGCGCGCGACTCTCGGCATCCTCGCCCGCACCGTCGCCCCCGGTGTGCCCCGGCCCGAGTTGCCCAGCGACTGACCCACGCTCGAACAAGCCTGTTGTGATCCGCCGACTCAGCACCCCCGACGACGTCGATCTCGCAATCCGCACGTTCGCCTTGATGGCGGAGGTGTTCGAGGAACCCGGCCCGCCACTTGGCGCGCCGTATGTGGCGACGCTGCTGAGCGACCCGACGTTCTGGGCGTACGCCGCCATTGACGGCACCGACGTGGTCGCCGGCCTCACGGCACACACGTTGCCGATGACCCGAAACGAGATGCGCGAGGTGTTCCTCTACGACATCGCAGTGCACGACCGTCATCGGCGTCGGGGCATCGGCCGAGGGCTCATCGAAGCACTGCGTGAGGCCGCGCTCGCTGAGGGCATCGAGGTGGTGTTCGTCCCGGTCGACGATGATGACGATGAAGCCATCGATTTCTACCGGTCGCTTCAACCTGTCGAGAGCCCGGTCCGGTTCTTCGTGTGGGAGTGACCCGGGCGGCTATCCGCCGTACGCGGCGGACGGCACGCTCAAGCTGAACGCGACGCCCTGGTCGTCGATGCAGTCGGCCGCCCACCCGCTCTCATAGAGCACCGGCTCCTCGGCGGTGCCACCGTTGGCACGAACGCGTTCGACGGCGGTGCGGATGTCGTCGACCACGAACCACAACTGCGGCCGGTCGCCGGCGGATGAAGCATTCAGACCACCAGGAGGCGCCGTGATGTTCTCCACGTGTCCGGCTTCCGGATCTGCGAACACCCAGCCCAGCACGGCGCCGTAGAAGCGCTGGGCACGGGCTACGTCGGTCGTGGGCAGCGTGAAGTAGTAGAGATCACCCGGCACGTGGCGCTTGTGCTGCGGATGCGCGCCAACGAGACCGGCAGCGGATGCCGGACCTGCCTGCACCTCGAAACCGGCCGCACCCATGTCGGCGATGTAGCGGGCGTCGTCGACACCGACGATCGGACTGGCGATCGACCACTTGTGGCCGAACGGATCGCGCAGCGTGCCCGACCGCTGGCCGTATGCCTGGTCGGCCACCGCACGGACCTCGGTGCCGCCGAGCGCGATCGCCCGGGCAAAGACCGCATCGACGTCGTCGACCGACACCGCGAAGCTCGTCGCACTGCCGCCGATCGATGTCGGTGACAGCGCATCGGCCTCGGGGTATTCGTCGGCGAGCATGATCGAGCTGGCGCCGATCCGGATCTCGGCGTGTCCGACGCGACCGTCGGCGCCGACGAGCCGGTGGTGTTCGACCGCACCGAATGCCTCGATGTAGAAGCGGATCGCCGCATCGGCGCCGGCGCACACCAGGTACGGCGTGACGCTCAGCGCGGCAACAGCCGGGGTGCTGGTCGTCGTAGTGGTCGTGTCGGTCATGGCTTCCTCCAGGTAGGTGAGCAGCTGACGACGGAGGTCGTCGGCAAATCGGGTGGACGGCGCGACCGGCGAGGTGTCGGCGCGGAGCAGGTCGAACGGGTCGGCGCTCACGAGTGGCTGCCTTCGGAGGGTCGGTGCTCGGCGAGGTCGCGATACGCGGCGCGGGCTCGCACGAGCAGTGATTCGGTGGCATGCACGCTGCGGCCGAGGGTCGACGCCACGTCGGGCACCGGCAGCCCGTCGAGGTAGCGCAACGTGAGCGCTGTCCGGTGGTCGGGCGTGAGACGTGCGAGCAGGTCGCGTACGTGGAGGGCGTCGACCACGTCGAGCGCGGTGTCCGAGGGTCGGTCGTCCCGTTGGTGGCCGCTCGCGCTGCGGCGAGGAACGTCTCGGCCGTGAGGTCCTCTGCGACGGCAGCGCTCGGGCACCGGCGGATCAAGTAGCCGTAGACATCCCCGAGCGACTGTTCGTACAGGCTCAGCACGGTGGTTCGTGCGTGTGCTGCATCGGTGGTCACGGGAACGTCGTCGTTCGGCACGGCCGTCCTCCGTCGCGAGATCTCACGAAATCTTCTGACGGGATCATTCGGAGGGCCGGTCGACGAGCGAGACCAGCTTTTTCGGTGCCATCACGCAGAAACTCTCGGTGATCAGCTCATGCACCTCACCCCAGTCGGCGAGGTCGTCAATGACGAGTCCGATCGAGTCGCGACCCCAGCCGAGCTCGACGAATGGTGGTCCGGCTCGCCGCAACACCTCCAACTCGTCGCCATCGGACCGGAACGACAGCATCACGCAGTGGCTCGCTCCGTCTGGATGGAACCCGAGCACGTGGGCGAAGGTGCGCTTGCGAACCATCCAGCGAGTGCCCCGCCACGCTGGCTCCTCGTACGCGTCGGGGAGCGCGAGGCACAACTGTCGCACCCGGGCCACCACGTCCACCGGCACGCCGTCGGTGTAGCGCGGCACCCGCTCGGCCATCAGCTGATCAGCTCGAGGTGACCGACGTTGATGCGCTGCACGGCGCGAACAGTACCGCGACGCGAACCTTCTCGGTGCGGCACTCGACAGAGGTCATACATCTGTCTACGCTGAGTGCCGTGATCGACCACCTCACTCCCGAACAGCGACTGGCCCAAGCGGGCATCTCGCTTCCCGCTCCCCTGCCGCCATTCGGTAGCTACGTTCCCGCTGTGCTCCACGGCTCCCAGCTGTGGGTGGGCGGGCACTTCGGCACGCGACCTGACGGATCGATCTACACCGGTCGGTGCGGCCTCGACGTGACCGCGAGCGAGGGACGCGAGATCGCTCGCTCGGCCGCATGGAACCTCGTTGCGACGATCCGCGACACCATCGGCTCGCTGGACCGCGTCGAGCGCGTGCTGCAGGTGAACGGGGTCGTGAACGCCACACCCGACTTCGTCGAACACACCTCGGTCATCGACGCCGCGTCCGACGTGCTCATCGAAGTGTTCGGCGACGCAGGCCACCACGCTCGGCTTGCGGTGGGGGTGTCGTCGCTTCCCGCCAACCTCGTGCTCGAAATCCAAGCCACCCTTGTCGTGCGCACGTGAACGGCCGCGAGCAGCCATCGTTCCCATTCGGTGGGCGGCTGTCGCTCGATCTCACCTGGACGGTTCGTTACCGCGCGGTGCTGCCCACCGAGCTGCTCGTCGAGCCCGATCACCTGCGGCAGTGGCTGGAGGCCGTCGATCTCCCGGCGCCCGCGACTCCAACGAAACGCGACCTGAGCCGCGTGAAGGAGTTGCGGGAGGCGATCTATCGCGCCGCGGAGGCAACCCTGGACGCTCGGTCGATCGCCGCAGCCGACCTCGGCATCATCAACCGATTTGCCGCGCACGCACCACCCGCACCGGTGCTCGGACCGCACGGCCGGCGAACGGTCGTCGCACCGATCGGCCGGGCGGTCGCTGCCAGCCTCAGCGCCGTGGCGCGAGATGCCATCGACCTGCTTGCTGGGGGCAACGACGGCCGACTCCGGCGATGCGCAGGGTCGCAGTGCAGCCTGCTGTTCCACGATGCATCACGACCTGGGGCACGGCGCTGGTGCGACACCGCGCGGTGCGGCAACCGCGTCAACACCAAGGCCTATCGACGGCGCCTCACGAGCGACGCCCCGAGCCCGTGACAAGACCGGACACGACGTCGCGCACGCGCCCACGGACGTCGACTCGACGCTTCGGCGATGCGAGCCGTTCGAGCTCGATGCCCCGGATGAGTGCGATGAGCGTGCGCGCGCCGTCGTCGGCCCGTTCGGCGCCCACCGCCTCGAGCATCGCCGCAAGCGATCGACGCTGCGCCGCCTCCCATCGCCGCGACCGGACCGCCAGCGACTCATGCCGTGCGGCGTAGAGCAGCAACTCGTACTCAGCCAGCACGAAGCGCGGGTGGCGGAACTCCTCTTCGAGGAGCCTCACGATGAAGTCCACGATGAGCTCCTGATCGCCATGCTCCAGTGGCGTCGTCGGGGTCAACTCATCGAGCAGTGCCGTGGCGGAGTCGAGGTAGAGCACAAACGCTGCTTCGATCAGATCGTCGCGAGAAGCGAAGTGGTAGCTCGTCGAGCCGAGCGAGACGCCAGCATGCTCTGCAACACGACGATGCCTCACTGCGTCGAGGCCTTCGTCGGCGATCAACAGCAGCGTGGACGCAACGATCCGGTCCCTGATCGTTGCATCGTCCACCGGGAGAAGACGATCGGCATGTGCCACCTGGACAAACGTACAGGTTCGCGCCTACGCTGACGTCCTGTACAGATGTACAGTCTGATCGACGGGAGACTGATGAGCGTGCAGGTGGTCTTGCTCGGCGCAGGTGGAGGCATGGGGCGCATGGCGGCGCGCCATCTGGCACGCACACCGGGCATCGATCGCCTCGTCCTCTCCGATGCCAGGTACGCGGCCGCCGAGGCCGTGCGGACAGGCCTCGACACGAGTTCGACTGGCGTCACCGTCGACGTCGCCGGCGTCGACATCCTCGATGGTACGGCGCTGCGTACCACGTTCTCCGACGCCGACGTCGTGCTGAACTGCGCGGGGCCGTTCTTCCGGCTGGGCGTCCCGGTGCTCGAAGCCGCGATCGAAACCGGCACCGCGTACATCGACATTTGCGACGACCCCGCACCGACTCGGGCGATGCTCGCGCTCGACGCTCGCGCCCGGGAGGCCGGTGTGAGTGCCGTGATCGGCATGGGTGCCAGCCCCGGCCTGTCGAACCTGCTCGCCCGCCGTGCCGCGCGCCACCTCGACGTCGTCGAGAGCTGCTTCACTGCCTGGCCGCTCGACCTCCCGGCACCGGGCTCGACCGACGTCGCCACCGACGATGTGGTCGCTCCCGACGGTCGACCGACGGCCGCTGCAATCCATCTGATGGAGCAGATCTCCGGTGTGGTCGATGTGGTCGACGCCGGCCAGTTGGTCGAACGTGCGCCGCTGCGGCCCGTGATGCTCGACTACCCCGGTCGTGGGTCGGGCACCGGCTACGTCGTCGGTCATCCCGAGCCGATCACCCTGCACACCTCGCTCGCGCTCACGGGTGACGGCGCCTGCCTGATGCTCGTCCGCCCGGCGAGTCTCGCGTACCTCCGTGAGATCCAACGCGACCTCGACCGCGGTCGACTCGATCACCACGCCGCCGCACTCGCACTCGTGCGACCCACCGCCGGACGATCGGTCCGCGCCGCGTTCGGCGCGCGGGGCGTTGCCGGGGCCGGAGCGCTGCCGTCGTTCTTCGTCCACCTCACCGGCACCAAGGACGGTGCCCGGGTGGAGGTGGGCTGCCACCTCACGAGCGCGCCGACCGGCATGGATGGCATCACGGCGATCCCCGCAGTGCTCGCGCTTCGACAGATGCTCGATCAACCGCTCGCGCCCGGCGTGCACGCACCGGAACAGGTGATCGACCCGGACCGCCTCCTCCTCGATCTCCTGCCGCACTGCACGCCGTCGGTCGAGACCGTCGACGACCTGGCACCCGTCGCCGTCAGGGCGGTTCGCAGCAACGCGCGCCGGCATCGGCACGCCGCCGAACAGTGAAGGTGGAGCCGAACGGGTCGCCGAACCGGGCATACTGCCGTTCATGCGCCGTGCGCTGACCCTCGGCCTTGCGGCCCTCCTCGCAGTCCTGGTCGTCGTCGTGATCGTCGTGTCCACACGCAGCGGTGGCGGTAGCGGCGGCGACGTCGTCGTCGTACGCGGCGTCATCGGGTCGGAGAAGAAGCCGTTCTTCGCCGACCCACGCGTGCAGGAGGCCTTCCGCAAGGCTGGCTACGAGGTGCAGATCGACACCGCGGGCAGCCGCCAGATCGCCACCACGGTTGACCTCTCGAAGTACGACTTCGCCTTCCCCGCCGGCACGCCGCAGGCGCAGCAGATCAAGAACGACAGCAAGGCAACCGCGATCTACGTGCCGTTCACCACGCCGATGGCCATCGCTACGTTCGAACCGATCGCGAAGCTCCTTGCCACAGCAGGCGTCGCGAAGGACGAGGGCGGCTGGTGGAGCTTCGACATGGCCAAGTTCCTCGACCTCGTCGAGCAGGACACCCGGTGGAAGGACATCCCCGGCAACGTCGACTACCAGGCCAACAAGCAGGTGCTCATCACATCGACCGATGTGACCACTTCGAACTCAGCGGCGATGTACGCGTCGATCGCCAGCTACCTGGCCAACGGCTCGAACGTCGTCGCGAGCGTTGCCCAGGCGGATGCCGCCGCGAAGCAGGTGGCGCCGTTGTTCGGCCGACAGGGCTACACCGAGCAATCGTCGGAAGCACCGTTCGACGACTACCTGTCGATCGGGGCCGGCAAGACGCCGATGGTGATGATCTACGAGTCGCAGTTCGTCGCGCGGGCGGTCGCCAAGGACGGCAGCATCAAGCCCGGCATGGTGCTGATGTATCCGACCCCGACGATCATCTCCAAGCACAGCTTGGTGCCGCTCTCCGCCAACGGCGATGCCGTCGGCCAGCTCCTCACGAACGACCCGGAGCTCCAAGAGTTGGCGTTGCAGTTCGGATACCGCACGTCGGACCCCGACTCGTTCACGAAGCTCGTCACCGACGCCGGCATTTCGGCGGCGCCGCAGCTCGTCGACATCGTCGAGCCACCCACCAACGACAATCTGGAAGCCCTCATCAACGCCATTTCCAAAGAGATGGCCTCCGCATCCGTCACCACCAGCACGAATCCCTAGGAGACACCCATGACCGACACGCCGCTCACACCACCTGCCGCCACGTCGACGCTGGTGCTCACCCCACCCGAGCCGGTGGCTGCGGTCACCACCACCAAGGCCGGTGGCATGGTGCCACTCGATCAGGCTGCGCTGCCCGGCCTCGATCAGAAGGTCGAGCAGTACGTGGCCGACATCATCTCGCTCGATGCGCACTCGCCGGCATTCGGCGCGAAGGCCGACGACATCCGCGCGATGGGCGACGACGACGTCAGGGCAGCGGCGGAGAGCAGCAACCGACTCCTGCAGGCCCCGATGCGGGCGATGTCGAAGGGCGACTTCTCGCAGGGCTCGAAGGTGTCGAAGTCGTTGCTCGATCTGCGCCGCACGATCGAAGACCTCGACCCCGCGCAGGCCACCGGTGTGAAGAAGCTGATCGGGCTCATCCCCTTCGGCGACAAGCTGCAGGATTACTTCCGCAAGTACGAGAGCGCCCAGGGCCAGCTCGACGGCATCCTCACCTCGCTCTACAGCGGTCAGGACGAACTGCGCAAGGACAACGCATCCCTCGAGCAGGAGAAGGCGAACCTGTGGGACACGATGCAACGGCTGGGTCAGTACATCTACATCGCCGAGCATCTCGACGCCGCGCTGGTCACGAAGATCGCAGAGATCGAGACCTCCGACCCCGACAAGGCGAAGGCCCTCACGCAAGACGTGCTGTTCTACGTGCGACAGAAGCACCAGGACCTGCTGACGCAACTGGCCGTGAGCATCCAGGGCTACTTGGCGATGGATCTCGTCCGCAAGAACAACATCGAGCTCGTGAAGGGCGTCGACCGCGCCACCACCACCACGGTGTCGGCACTGCGCACCGCGGTGATCGTCGCCCAGGCGCTGGCCAACCAGCGGCTCGTGCTCAACCAGATCAACGCGCTCAACACGACGACGTCGAACATGATCCAGTCGACAGCCGAGCTGCTCGCCACGCAGTCGGTCGAGATCAACAAGCAGGCGGCTGACGCCACGATCGGCATCGACAAGTTGCAGGCCGCGTTCGCGAACGTGTACCAGGCGATGGACGCGATCGACACGTTCAAGGTCCAGGCCCTGTCGTCGATGCAGCAGACCATTACGGCGCTCGAGACCGAAGTCGACAAGTCGCAGCAGTACGTGGAGCGGGTCCGTGCCGCCGACCAGCGGTCGTCGGACGGCGCCGGGCCCCTCGACCTCGACAGCGGAGGCAGGCCGTGAGACGTCGGGGCTGGGCGCTCGTCGCAGTCGTCACGGTCGGTCTCGCAGCAGCCAGTTGCACGTCGAGCGACACGACCTCGGACGGAACGTACCCCGACGGGCCGAACACCTTGCAGATCCTCGCGGGCAGCGAGCTGAAGGACATGGTGCCGATCCTCGACGACGCGGCCGAGGCCACCGGGGTGAGGGTCAACCTCACCTACGGCGGCAGCCTCGACGGCGCCGAACAGATCGCGGCCGGCACGTCGTCCGATGCGGCGTGGTACGGCAATGACAAGTACATCGCGCTCGCCGGAGCGAGCACCAAGGTGCTCGCCCGCGAGAAGATCGCGATCAGTCCCGTCGTGCTCGGCGTGCGGGCCGATGTCGCCCAGCAGCTCGGCTGGTCGTCGGGCAAGGCAACGTGGAAGGACATCATCGCCGCGATCGACAGCGGCAAGCTCACCCTGGCGATGACCAACCCGACGGTCTCCAACTCCGGCTTCAGCGCGCTCGTGAGCGTGGCGAGCGCACTTGCCGGCGGCGAGGCGCTGTCGGCCAGCACGATTGACGCCAAGGGACTCTCCACGTTCCTGTCCGGCGTCCAGTTGACCTCGGGATCGAGCGGCTTCTTGGTCGACTCGTTCGTGGGAGCGCAGGATCGCATCCCCGCGATGATCAATTACGAGAGCGTCCTCATCAGCCTCAACGACTCGGGGAAGCTGAAGGAGAAGCTGGTTCTCGTCTACCCGACCGAGGGCATCGTCACCGCCGACTACCCGCTGATGCTGCTCAACGCATCGAAGCGCGACGCGTACGACAAGCTCACGGGCTATCTCACCACCCCGGAGGCGCAAGCCAAGATCCAGGAACTGACGGCGCGACGCGCGGTCGCACCGGGTGTGCCTGCCGACCCACGCCTGTCGTCGTCGCTGCTGGTGGAGGCGAGCTTCCCCGCCAACATCGAGGTCACTCGACTGCTCCTCGATCAGTACCAGAACGACCTCCGACGACCGGCCAACACGGTGTACGTCCTCGACACGTCGGGCTCGATGGGCGGTGACCGACTCGCATCGCTGCAAACCGCGATGAAGGGTCTCGCGGGCGCCGATGAATCCCTGTCGGGCGTCTTCACCCGCTTCGCGCCTCGCGAGAACGTGACCGTGGTGACCTTCTCAACCGACGTCAACGACGTACAGCAGTGGAAGATCACGTCGTCCGACCCGAGTTCGCCCGAACTCACGTCGTTCCGCGCCTACATCGACGGGCTGATCGCGGAAGGCTCGACGGCGATCTACTCAGCACTCGACCGCGGGTACGACGAGGCGCTCGCCGCGGCGAAGGCCACCCCGGACGCCGTCACCAGCATCGTGTTGATGACCGACGGCGAGAACAACGCCGGGATCGCTCAGGAAGAGTTCCTCAGTCGGATGCAGGGCCGTCCCGCCGACGAGCAGGACATCCGGATCTTCACCGTCCGTTACGGCGAGGCCGACCCCGAAGCACTCCAGCAGATCGCCGATGTCACCGGAGGAAAGGTGTTCAGTGGCGAGACCGGTTCGCTCACCACGGTCTTCAAGGACATCCGTGGGTACCAGTAGCAGCGGGCGCGGGTACCTCTGGTCGAACAAGAACCTTGCGGGCATGGCGCTCGCAGCAGCAGGCCCGATCCTCGCGATCGTGGGGGTGGTCGCCGCTCCGATCGGACTCGCGATTGCCGTGCCGCTGTACGCCATCGGGGCGCTGGTGGTGCCGAGCCGCACGTCGGCCGCCGCCGACCTCGTCATCGGCGGCATCGGCGGCGACCACGTGCTCGAACAACTGCACGACCTCGAGCGACAGGTGCACGGCAAGGTCGACCCTGCGATCGAGACCCGTGTGAACCGGATCGCGACCACCATTCGCGAGACGCTCCCCCGAACCGACTCGCTCGGGCCCGGGAGCAGCCAGGCGCACACGCTCGTCCAGACGGCAACCGACTACCTCCCGGAGGCGCTCGGCACGTACCTCAAGCTGCCGCGCTCCTACGCCGAACGCCAGCAGGTGAGCAACGGCAAGACACCGTTGCAACTGCTGTGCGACCAACTCGATCTGCTCGGGTCGAAGATGGACGACGTGTTCACCGCGGTGTGCCAGTCGGATGCCGACGCGCTCGTCGCCCACGGACGCTTCCTCGACGAGAAGTTCGCACCGGGCTCGCTCGACCTCGGCCGAGGAACCCAGCGGATCGTCGAGCCCCCGACGCCGTGAGCGCCGAGACCGTCACCTCCGCACTCGAGGGGCTCCAGCGCGCCGGGCTCGCGGCCGGGCTCGATGCCGCTGCGATCGAGCACGAGGCAGCGGCGTTCGTCGCAGCGATCATTGCGACCGCACCGGGCGCTCCGGATCGGTGGGCCATCGCGTTCAGCCGACCGGTCGCGGCGTTCGGCGCCGCCGCTCAGGCGGGTCGGTCGTGGCGCGATCAACCGACGGCACTGCTCAGCCGGGTCGTCGAGGTGGCACCCGCCGCAGCACGGTCATACGCCGACGCGCTGGCCGACATGGCCTCGGCCGCCTACGGCCTCGCCGATTCGAACCTGTCGACACTCGGCGCCGCTGGCATCGCCGCCGCAGCGCAACTGCGTGTGGTGGGCGGACCCTCCGTTGCCGCGCACGACACGGTCAACTCTGCCGGCGTCGCCGCACCCATCGCCCTGGAGGTCGCCACCACCGAAGCCGCGGCAGCGACCGAACCGCCGCTGCCGACCCTCGACGAGTTGCTCGCCCAACTCGATGCGCTCGTCGGCCTCGCCGAGGTGAAGGCCGAGGTGCACCGCCAGGCCGAACTGCTGCGCATCGAGACCAAGCGCTCCGCCAAGGGCCTGAAGACACCCGACGTCGCCCGGCACCTCGTGTTCGTCGGCAACCCGGGCACGGGCAAGTCGACCGTGGCCCGGCTCGTCGGTGGGATCTACCGAGCCCTCGGGCTGTTGCGCGAGGGCCACCTCATCGAGACCGACCGCTCTGGTCTCGTCGGTGGCTACCTCGGACAGACCGCGGAGAAGACCGCGGCGTTGCTGAAGACCGCTTTCGGCGGGCTGTTCTTCATCGACGAGGCGTACGCACTCGTCGGCGACCAGTACGGCGACGAAGCGATCGCCACCCTGGTGAAGGCGATGGAGGATCACCGCGACGATCTCGTGGTGATCGTCGCCGGCTACCCCGGCCCGATGAGCAGGTTCATCGGCGCCAATCCCGGCCTCGCCAGCCGCTTCCACCTCACGATCGAGTTCACCGACTACAGCGACGACGAGCTGGTGACGATCTTCGAACGGCTCTGCGCTGCGAACGACTTCACACCCGACGACGCCTGCATCACCTCGCTTCGACTGCTGCTCGTCGGCACCACGCGCGGGGAGGGCTTCGGCAACGCCCGCTTCATCCGCAATACGTTCGAGGCCGCCGTGGTGCGTCAGGCCTGGAGGCTGCGTGACGTCGCCGATCCGACGGTCGAGCAGTTACGAGAGTTGCGCGCCGACGATCTCCTCGACGCCACGTCGCCGTTGTCCCCCGAAGCCGACTGACCCGTCCACGGCACTGCGCTTACGGCTGCGGAGGACCGGCGTAGGCCTTCTTCGCCTCGGCATCCGCACGCAACAGCACCACCGCGTCGAGCACGTGCGCTCGAAGGTCGGTGCCACCGGTTGCATCGATGTGGTCGTAGAGCGCCTGACGCATGCGCGGATCCCAGTAATTGCGCAGGTGGTTGCGCACGCCTTCAATGCGACGCGCCGACGGGTACGGCGCGAAGAAGTCGCCGATTTGGTTGGCCATCGTGACCAACCGCTCGGTCTCGATGAAGCTCACGCGCCGGCCACCGGCTGGGCGACCGACACGCGCACCACATCCACCGCAGTCACCTTGTACTCGGGGCAGTTCGTCGCCCAGTCGTCGAGGTCGCTGGTGAGATTGTTGACCATCGTGTGCGCGAAGTGGAACGTCGTGTAGACGATGCCCGGATTCACCCGCTCGCTGATGCGAACCGTGAGCTCGGTCGAGCCGTACCGGCTGGTGATGCGAGCACGATCGCCGCTCGACAACCCACGGGCGGCGGCATCGTCTGCAGCGATCTCCAACACGTCGTCGTCGTGCCACGCCATGTTGGCCGTACGACGGGTCTGCGTGCCGACGTTGTACTGCGACAGGATCCGACCGGTGGTGAGCAGCAGCGGGTACTGGTCGGTGGCGCGTTCCTGCGTGGGCAGGTAGCCGGTGAGCATGAACGAGCCTTTCCCCCGGGGGAACGTCACCGTGTGCAACACCTCGGTGCCCTCCGGCGCGTCGACGTTGCACGGCCACTGCACCGAACCGAGCTTCTCGACCTTCTCGAACGACATGCCCGAGTACGCGGGCGACGTGCGAGCGATCTCGTCGAGCACTTCACTCGGATGGTCGTAGTGGCACGCGTATCCCATCGCGTTCATGAACCCAACGGTGATCTGCCAGTCGGCAAGGCCGCCGAGCGGCTCGACCACCTTGCGGACCATCGAGACGCGACGCTCGGCGTTGGTGAACGTTCCGTCCTTCTCGAGCGACGACGAACCGGGGAAGAACACGTGGGCCAACTTCGCCGTCTCGGACAGGTAGAGGTCTTGCACGACGACGCACTCCATCGCACGCAGCGCTGCCTCCACGTGGTGACGGTTCGGGTCGCTCTGGATGGGATCCTCACCCTGGATGTAGATGGCCTTGAACGAGCCGGTGACCGCCGCGTCGAACATGTTCGGCAACCGGAGACCGGGTTCGCTGTCGAGGGTGACGTTCCACTCGTCTTCGAACGACCCACGCACCACATCGTCGGTGACGAAGCGGTACCCGGTGAGCATGTGCGGCCACGACCCGAGACACGAGCCGCCCTGCACGTTGCCCTGGCCGCGCAACGGGTTCACGCCGACACCCTCGCGACCGATCATGCCAGTGGCCATGGTGAGGTTGCCGAGGCACATCACGCCGGTGGAGCCCTGCGAGTGCTCGGTGACCCCGAGGCCGTAGTAGATCGTCGAGTTCGGGCCCGACGCGTAGATGCGGGCGAGGCGACGAATGTCGTCTGGTTCGAGGCCGGCCTCGGGGCCGACGACGTCGGGTGAGTACCGGTCGTCGCCGACCTGACCCATCCACAGTTCGAAATCGTCCCAGTCACAGCGCGCACGCACGAACGCCTCGTCGTACAGGCGCTCGCGCACGATGACGTGTGCCACCGAGTTGAGCACGAGCACGTTGGTGCCCGGCCGGAGCGCGAGGTGCACCTCGGCCTTGCAATGCGGCGAGTCGACGGTCTCAGTGCGGCGCGGGTCGATCACCAGAAGCTGGGCGCCGCGACGGACGGCGCGCTTCATCATCGAGCCGAACACGGGGTGACCCTCGGTGGGGTTCGCGCCGACGACGAGGATCACGTCGGACTGCAGAATCGAGTCGAAGTGCTGCGAGGCAGCACCCGCCCCCAACGTGGCCGACAGACCGAACTGGGTGGGCGAATGGCAGATGCGCGAGCAGTTGTCGATGTTGTTGTTGC